>JASLHQ010000144.1 GCA_030152265.1 Savagea sp. | reverse complement strand
GAATGCGGCAGCGATGGATATTTCAGCAGCTTGTGCTGGATTCATGTACGGAATCGTCACAGGTCAACAATTCATCGAAGCGGGTATGTACGACTATGTACTCGTCATCGGTGTCGAAAAGCTTTCGAAATTCCTCGATTGGAATGACCGCAATACTGCCGTGTTATTCGGTGATGGTGGCGGCGCTGTCGTTCTCGGTAAAGTGAGTGAAGGACGCGGTATTTTATCTTCTGAGCTCGGAGCGGACGGAAGTGGCGGAAAACATTTAGAACACGACGGTACTCACATTCAAATGAATGGTCGTGAAGTATTTAAGTTTGCGGTTCGTCAAATGGGTGAATCTGCTGTAAAAGTGACAGAAAAAGCAGGATTAACGACGGATGATGTCGATTATTTAATTCCACACCAAGCGAATACACGCATTATGGATGCTTCACGTCAACGTCTCGGCTTGCCGGAAGATAAAGTGTCGAAAACGATTCATAAATACGGCAACACTTCAGCAGGCTCGATTCCGTTGTCATTGTATGACGATTTACAAGATGGCAAAGTGAAAGACGACGATGTCATCGTATTAGTTGGATTTGGTGGAGGGCTCACTTGGGGAGCACTCTGTATAAAATGGGGTAAGTAATAATAGAAAGGATGGTTCAATTGGAACAAAAACGTGTAGTAGTAACAGGGATTGGTGCTGTAACACCGATTGGGAACAACGCAGCAGATTCATGGGAGTCACTGATGCAAGGAAAATCTGGAATCGGCTTAATGGAACGTTTAGATCGTGAACAATTTCCAGTGAAAGTAACGGCAGAAGTGAAAGATTTTGATATTGAAGAATATGTGTCACGTAAAGATGCGCGCAAAATGGATCGTTTCACACATTACGCATTAGCTGCTTCAATTATGGCGATGAAAGATGCGAATTTAGAAATTGATGAAAAACTGGCACCACGTGCAGGGGTGTGGATCGGTTCAGGAATTGGTGGTATGGAAACGCATGAACAACAGTTCAATTTATTTAAAGAGCGTGGATATCGTCGGGTGAGTCCGTTTTTCGTTCCGATGATGATTCCGGATATGGCAGCGGGGCAAGTGTCGATTTATCACGGAGCTCGTGGGATTAACTCTTGTACGGTAACAGCATGTGCTTCAGGAACGAACTCGATTGGAGATGCTTTTGAAGTAATTAAACGCGGTGATGCGGATGTGATGATTGCAGGTGGAACAGAAGCGCCAATTACGACGATGGCAGTAGCTGGTTTCATTGCGAATACGGCACTTACTCAAAATGAAAATCCGAAGACAGCTTGTCGCCCATTCGATAAAAATCGTGACGGTTTTGTTATGGGAGAAGGGGCAGGTATTCTCATTTTAGAAGAATATGAGCATGCGAAAGCGCGCGGAGCTAAAATTTATGCGGAAGTTGTCGGTTACGGTGCGACAGGAGATGCGTTCCATATTACAGCACCAGCGCCAGCAGGAGAAGGAGCGGCACGTGCGATGCAACAAGCGCTCGACGAAGCGGGTGTCGAAGCGAATGTCGTCGACTATATTAACGCTCACGGTACGAGCACGCCATATAATGACTTATATGAAACAGAAGCGGTAAAAACAGTGTTTGGGGACCATGCTTACAAGTTAGCGATGAGTTCGACAAAGTCGATGACGGGTCACTTACTCGGAGCAGCAGGCGGAGTAGAAGCGGTGTTTACCGTTCAAGCAATCGATAAAGGCATCATGCCACCGACTATTAATATCGTGGAGCCAGATGAAGCATGTGATCTCGATTACGTAGCGGACAAGCCACGCGAGCGAGACATTCAATACGCTTTAAGTAACTCACTCGGATTCGGTGGACATAACGCCACATTATTATTTAAAAAAGTAAGTGAATAAAAAAGTTGCCTCCTTATAAAAGGGGGCAACTTTTTATTATGAGCGGTGGCGTCCGAGACCCATCGCTTTTTCCATGCGTGCGACGGTAGCAGAAGCGATTTCATTCGCTTTATCGCGACCATTATCTAAAATTCGGTCGAGTTCTTCTGTCGACTCCATCAGTTCATAGTAACGTTCTTGGAAAGGTTGTAAATGATTGACGACTGCTTCTGCAACGCCTGCTTTGAAGTCACCGTATCCTTTTCCTTCATATTTCTTTTCTAAATCAGCGATCGAAACATCGCTTAAAACAGACTCAATCGTCAATAAGTTAGAGACACCAGGCTTGTTTTCTTCATCGTAACGGACGATTCCTTCAGAATCTGTCACAGCACTTTTAATTTTCTTTTCGATTTGTTTCGGCGTATCGAGTACAGAAATTGTCGCCTTTTTATTTGGGTCTGATTTACTCATTTTTTTCGTCGGATCTTGAAGTGATTTAATGCGAGCACCATGTTTCGGAATACTCACTTCAGGAATGACGACTGTTTTTCCGTAACGTTTGTTGAAGCGCTCTGCTAAATCACGCGTCAATTCCATATGTTGCTTTTGGTCTTCTCCAACAGGGACGAGGTGCGTATTGTACAGTAAAATGTCCGCAGCCATAAGTGGCGGGTACGTTAATAAACCGGCTGGAATGCTTTCTTGTGCCGCTGATTTATCTTTAAACTGTGTCATACGCTCTAACTCGCCAATATAAGCAATCGTCTGCATCATCCAACCTGCTTGCGCGTGCGCAGGTACTTCGGATTGAATGAATAAAGTTGAACGTTCTGGGTCGATACCGCTCGCTAAATAAATGGCAGCGAGTGAACGGATCGTTTGAGATAATTCTTTCGGATCTTGCTCCACTGTAATCGCATGCTCGTCTACGATACAAAAAATACAATTGTACTCATCTTGATAATTAACAAATTGACGGAAAGCACCGATATAGTTACCGAGTGTTACTGTTCCTGTCGGTTGTACACCTGAAAAAATTGTTTTCATTAAAATATCCTCCTTTAAAATAAAAAAAGCCGCCCCTATATACATATAGGGACGACGAATAGCCGTGATACCACCCGAATTATTTCGTATAAAACGAAATCACTCTCATTTCTTAACGCGAATGACGGGATCAGCTACTAGTCGTTCACTAATCCAGCGAAGAAGCCCACTCTGTGTGCTATTTGTTTGTTCACACCGGCCACAAACTCTCTGAGAAATAGGAAACACATACTCTCTTCTTCATTGCTTTGCGTTAAATTATAAACAAAATGGCTGAAATAATCAATTTTAAGGAACTTATTCACAATTAAAGCGTATATATAAGTGTAAGAACTATTTTCAAAAGATGTAATGTAAATGAGAATAAATATTTTTTAAAAAGATGTTTATTGATAATACAAAGGGGGTATAGTATTCATAGAGATATTTCAAAAGAAAAAGAAAAGCTATTATACCAACGTTTAGAACGACAAAAACGAAAATCGTGAAAAACTTTTCAAAAAGTGTATCAATTGAGAATGAAAGTGTGTATAATAGAAATAGAGCTAGTTAATTTAAAGTTATTATAAATAACTATGATTCATAGTTAGAATAGATAAATTCAGAAGACTTGAAAGGAAGTGTCGATGAATGGCTGTTACATTATTTACATCACCGAGCTGTACATCATGTCGTAAAGCAAAAGCGTGGTTAGAAGAGCATGAAATCGCTTATACGGAGCGTAACATTTTTTCAGAACCTTTAAATATTGACGAAATTAAACAAATTTTACGAATGACAGAAGATGGAACAGATGAAATTATCTCGACTCGTTCGAAAGTGTTCCAAAAGTTAAATGTCGATCTCGAAAGTTTACCATTAAAAAAATTGTACGAGTTAATTCAAGATAATCCTGGCCTTTTACGCCGACCGATTATTTTAGATGAAAAACGTCTTCAAGTAGGTTATAACGAAGATGAAATTCGTCGTTTCTTACCGAGAAAAGTACGTGCGTTCCAATTGTTGGAAGCTCGAAAACTCGTCAACTAATGAACATAAGTGGAATAAATAACGCCATCTTCTCATATGATGGCGTTTTTTGCACCTTTATAAAAGAATGAAATTTAAAAGTTTGCTTTCTCTGCGGATGTTCAATACAATGCTTATAAATGGAAAGTAAACGGCTACACAGAAGGGGGAGAGCGTGTTGGATATAGAAAGAATTAATGAACATACGTTGAAGTTTTATCTATCTTATGAAGATATTGAGGAAAGAGGCTATTCAAAAGACGATGTTTGGTACAATCGTGAAAAAAGTGAAGAGCTTTTTTGGAATATGATGGATGAAATTAATGACAACACAGAATTCGAAGTCGATGGGCCTCTCTGGATTCAAGTACATGCGATGAAATCAGGTATTGAAGTTATCGTGACACGCGCACAAAAGCAAGACGACGAATGGGAAAGCCCTTTCGATGAAGATAGTGAAATGGAAGAACACTTTGATGCTGAAATTAGCGCCAAAGATTTATCATCTTTAAGTGATTTGTTCCACGATAAGTTATTTGGCTCTGAAGAGAAAGAAGAGGAGATCGTTAAAGCTGAAGGACGTATGTATCGTTTTAAAGATATAGAAGATGTCATTCAACTCGCATCTAAAATTATTGATTACGAAGCATATTTACAAGCCGTTCTTTACAGTTATAATGATCGCTATTATGTATATGTGAACCCTACATTACTAGATAATGTCACGGAAGACATATATGGAATTTTATCGGAATATGGAACGCGTGTAAAAGAAACGAAATACGTGTTAGATGAATACGGTACTGTAGTGAGCTCTAATGAACCATTCACTACTTTATTACACTATTTTAAATAATTAAAAGAGGCGTTTAAAAACGTCTCTTTTTTTCTTGAAAAAAGGGAACGTATGTACTATAATGGAAGTGCCTCTCATCAATAATAAATGAAAGGAGTAATCGATTTGCTTATTGCGATGAATGAACGACGTGAATTAATTAATCTCGTCCATTGGCAAAAGCGAACGTCCTTACTTCCTTTGAAAAAGCAAAAATTTTATTGTCCTCAATGTGAACGTCCTGTCATTTTAAAAGTAGGTGCTGTAAACATTCCGCACTTCGCTCATAAGAAACGTTCCAGTTGTAGCGAATCTTTTGCGGAAAGCGAGACGTTTGAACATATACAAGCGAAAATTCAATTGTATTCGTTATTCGAACAGTCTTCTTACACTCCTCACTTAGAGCCGACATTGCGAAATTGTTCACAACGACCTGATTTATATGTGAAAGATAAAGAGCAACAATATGTCATTGAGTATCAGTGGACACCTATTTCAAAAAAGCAATTGCAAAAGAGAACAATCACTTACGCAGAAGCGAAATATCCCTCATTTTGGCTGACGAAACCTCCTCATACTTTACGTCCTAACTTGATTCAAATGATTCGTCTCACTCCATTTTATCGTACGGTTTATGAAATGAATGATCGCCCTTATTTGTATTATTACGATCCGCGCATTCAAAACTTTTATTATATTGCGCCTCTCTTACATGTTCAAAATGATCGCTACATCGGCCACGTTCAAAAAATTCCTTATGAAGAACAAACTGTCCCGTTTCGACGCGAAATATTAAAACTTTCATCGAGTGAAATAGAACGTTACGTTCATTACTATGTACATGCGCGTATGAAACGTATTGAACAAGCGATTCGATACGAGCGAGGAAATGATACATTATTAACTCGTTGCCACGATTTGAAATTGTTACCGTTTGAATTGTCAAATTGGATCGGGATTCCTTTAGCAGAAAGTCATTCTTTTCGTCAACATGCTTTAGACTGGCAGTTTCATTACATTCATCATTGCTTAACAATGGAAGAAGATTGGTCAAGTGAAGAGGCTGTTGCTGCTTATAGTGTGCGTTATCAACTTTCAGAAGTTAAACGTTGTGCGGTAGAGCGATATCGTCAATTTTTAGAGCGAAATGAGGTAAATGATTTACGATATAATTTGCCTGAGAACACATATTTTCGCCATTTTGAAACGACCTTAGTTGCAAAAGGTTAATCGAATTGAGAAAATAGAAAAGATACTAATAAGATTAAAGGAGGACGTTTAATATGGCACAATTACCGACACGTGAAGAAGTGAAAGTAGAAGAGACTTGGGATTTAACGTCGATTTTTCCTTCAGATGAAGCGTGGGAAAAGCAATATAAAGTAGTCGAGAAAAAATTAGAAGAAGCGAGTCAATATGAAGGGACGTTCCATAAAGGAGCGGATGCGATTTATGAAGCATTTCAATATCGCGACCAACTATTAATGGATACGTCAAAAGTATATGTGTATGCACACTTAAAACATGACCAAGATACAGGCAATGGTACGTACCAAGCGATGGAAAGCCGAGCAGTTTCATTGTATACGAAAGTCGGAACAGCTCTATCGTTCATGTCACCTGAACTTTTATCAGTAGATGAAAAAACATTGAATGAATATGTACAGTCACATGAAGGGCTCTCACAATATCGTCACGAGTTAGATGAATTCAATACGCATCGTCCACACATTTTACCAGCGGAACAGGAAGCGTTACTCGCACAAATGAGCGAAGTGACAGGAGCTTCAAGCGATACGTTCGGAAAATTAAACAATGCGGATTTAAAATTCCCGACTGTGAAAGATGAGGAAGGACAAGATGTCGAACTTTCTCACGGACGTTTCATCACATTGATGGAAAGTAAAGACCGAACTGTGCGTAAAGCGGCGTTTGAAGCGATGTATGAAACGTACGGCCAATTTAAAAATACATTTGCATCAACATTAACAGGTGTCGTGAAAAAGCATAATGTGTCCGCACGCATTCGCAATTACGGATCTGCTCGTGAAGCGGCATTAGCGAACAACTACATTCCAGAGCAAGTGTATGACAATTTAGTCGAAACGATCAATCGTTACTTGCCACTTTTACACCGTTACGTTACATTGCGTAAAAAAGTACTCGGTCTAGACGAGCACCATATGTATGATATTTATACACCACTCGTCGATGACGTCGAGATGAAGTATACGTATGAAGAAGCAGCAAAAACAATGGTGGAAAGTTTCGCACCGATGGGTGAAGAATATCAATCGATTGTCCAAGAAGGATTAAATAACCGTTGGGTCGACATTCGTGAAAATAAAGGGAAGCGTTCAGGTGCTTATTCATCAGGTACGTACGGCACGAACCCTTACATTTTAATGAACTGGCAAGATAATGTCGATAACTTATTTACACTTGCGCATGAGTTCGGACATAGTGTACACAGTTACTATTCTGAAAAAACACAACCTTTCCATTACAGTGGCTATTCGATTTTCGTAGCAGAAGTCGCTTCTACTGTAAATGAAGCTTTATTAAATGAATATTTATTAGAAAAAACGTCGGATGAGAGAGAGCGAATTTTCTTATTGAATCATTGGTTAGATGGTTTCCGTGGCACTGTATTCCGTCAGACGATGTTCGCAGAGTTCGAACACCTCATTCATACATTAGATCAAGAAGGTGTCGCATTAACAGCAGACAAATTAACGGAAGAATATTACGCATTGAATAAGAAGTATTTCGGTGAAGACATGGTGTCTGATGAAGAAATCGGTTTAGAGTGGGCACGTATTCCACACTTTTATTACAATTACTATGTTTATCAGTATGCGACAGGATACAGCGCAGCTGTTGCATTAAGCAAGCAAATTTTAACAGAAGGTGAAGAAGCAGTTGACCGTTATGTGACGAACTTCTTGAAAGCCGGTTCATCGGATTATCCAATAGAAGTATTGAAACGCGCAGGTGTCGATATGACGAGTGCGGAACCAATTGAAAAAGCATGCCTTGCATTTGAAGAACGTTTGAATGAATTAGAATCTTTGCTTTTAAAGTAAAGTAATACTATTGAAACATAATGAAAAAAGTAGGGAATTTGGAGAGGACGTTTTTTGTTAACAAAAGGGTTCAGTAGTTGATATATTCATCTTTAATCAGCTGAAAATATGACAGTATTGTGAAGAATGATTGTGAATAGTTGCATATACTACTATTTCGTGATAAATTATAAATGTGAAATAAATCACATACCAAACATACACCCCTTTTGTTTGAACGTGAACATTTCTCCCATTCCCTTTGTAAAAGAGCACTTACTCTCCCCCAGGAGTGAGTGTTCTTTTCTTTTTGAAATAAATAAAAAGAACAAGTTCTTAATCATTTTAATGAATGATCGAACTTGTTCTTTTTTTATGAATTCATACAAAAATGTCTTTTTAGTTTCCATAGAGAAGTGCCTTCATACGGCAAGCGTTCTACTTGTTGGAGTAGCACTTTCTTTTTTAATTCACGCTCTATAACTGCAAGTGGTTCATTATAAATGCTCGCTAGTTCTTCCGTTGTCATCGAGTCGAAGCGAGTGAGCAATTGTTCTAATGGTGGAGGTGTGTCTGGATAAATCGTTTGTTCTAACAATTCGGATAAAATTTGGACGTACACATCGTAGTCGTATACACCGTCTACTTTTAGTCCTTCATCTTCAATGTTTTCATTGAAAAAAACGAAAGTAGGTGCACGGTCGACTTCCATTTCAGATGCTAAAAATAAATCGACTTGCAAAGCACGCAATACATGTTTTGAACGGAAGTCACAAATGAACTCGTCGATATCTAAATGTAAGCTTCGAGCTACTTCTACTAACACATCGAAAGAAGTAATATCTTTCGATTGTGAGAAAGTGCGATCGAGCAGTTTAGATAGAAAACGGAAACCTGCACGCTTCCCTTGAAATTCTGCAGCTTTAATCGCTAAACTCGGAAAGGATAAATTCGAATTATCACAATAAGGTGTTTGACAACAATCTGCATCGAGCATATTCAAATTTGTGAGAGAAGTTCGCATTACAGTACGCAATGTGAAATATTGCTCGTATTCGACTTGAAGTCTGCGAAGTAAAGGTTGCAATGCCCAACAATCGGGGCAGAGCGGATCGATGAAAACGTAAAGTTCAATCGGGCGTGAACAGGCAAGCTGCGCTTTTTCTTCAACGACTGATTGATAATTCACCTTGCATCCTCCTCCGTCGCGTTAATCATATGATTGGCAGTGAGCACGAGTCGTTTATAATACGTATCTCGAAGGGGACCATCTAAGCCCACTTCATCCATCGCTTCTGACATACACTCCAACCATGCTTGAGCACGAGTCGGTGTGATCGGAAACGGCATATGACGAGCGCGCATCATCGGGTGTCCATGTTCTTCTGTATATAAATTCGGTCCACCTAAATATTGCGTTTGAAATTGTTTTTGTTTGCGTCTCGTTTCAGTTAAGTCATCTGGAAAAATGGGAGCTAAATGTGGATTGACAGCGACTTTATCATAAAATAAGTCAATCATCGTATGAAGTCTTTCTTCACCGATCTCTTCGAAAGGGATGATAGGTTTTTTCATCATATTGTTTTAACTCCTTTATATTCACTATATTTTCATTTTAGCAACGAATGATAAGATTCACAATGAAATAGCATTTTCAAAATGCATGTCGAATAGCCGTGTGATAAACTGAACATAAAGATATGATAAAGGAGGACCGTACACAATGCAAAACATTGTTACTGAAATTAAACATTTGGAAGAAAAGTGGGTCGCACAATTAGATGGAGCGATCTCAGGAGAAGCGACAGGGACGTTACTAACGGATTCAGACCGTGAAACATTCGTCTACTTAATCGATGGTGGCGACCAGTATGAATATGTCCATTTTCCGAAAGAGACATGGTCCACTTTACAAGAAGCTTATTTGAAACATGAACCAATTTATTTGCAAATGCAAAACGATATTGTCGAGTTGGTTGAATGGCAAAGCCAGCTAGAAATGCTGCTAATGAATATTGAAGGGAACGGCAATTACGGTACGTTTACAGAAGCGGTTGAACAATCATTCGCCTCTGCAATCGCTACATTCGCTTAAAGGAAGAAGGGAGCGGGGGATATGGATCATCAATGGGATCAATTTTTAGCGCCGTATGTACAGGCGGTTGATGAGTTAAAAGTGAAGTTAAAAGCGATGCGTTCGCATTATCGAATGGAAGATGGGCATGTCCCGATTGAATTCGTAACAGGACGAGTGAAACCACTCATTAGCATTTATGATAAAACGTTAGAAAAGAAAGTGCCGTTTCAGCCAGGTACTGAATTAGCTACTCACGTACCAGACATTGCAGGTTTAAGAATTATGTGTCAATTTGTCGATGATGTTGAAACGGTCGTTCACGTATTGCGTGCGCGAAAGGACTTTCGAGTAATAGAGGAACGAGATTATGTCACTCATAAAAAAGAAAGTGGTTACCGTTCTTACCATATGATTGTCGAATACCCCGTTCAAACGTTGCGAGGCGAAAAGAAAATTTTTGTCGAAATTCAAATTCGTACGTTAGCGATGAATTTTTGGGCTTCTATCGAACATACGCTCAATTATAAATATGAGGGGAATTTACCAGAAGCGATTCAAAAACGATTGGAAAATGCAGCGGAAGCAGCTTTTCGTCTCGATGAAGAAATGTCCGCAATCCGCGATGAAATTAACGAAGCGCAGCATTATTTTAAAACATATAAAGAATTATCGAATCGACGTCCGAAACGGAAAAAATAGGAGGGGTTTATGATGAAATTTGCGATCCAAACGAGAAATGATGATTATTCAAATACATTAATGCAGCAAGCGAAACAATATTTGCTTGATTTCGGTTTAGAGTTCGATGAAGAAGAGCCAGAAATTGTACTATCCATCGGGGGAGACGGTACGTTTCTACATGCTTTTCATAAATATGCTCATCGTTTAGACCGTACAGCATTTGTAGGTATTCATACAGGGCATCTCGGTTTTTATGCAGACTGGAAACCGTCAGAAATTGAGAAGCTCGTCATCTCCATCGCGCGTCATACGTATGAAATTATCGAATATCCATTGTTGAACGTAAAAGTGAATCATGGCAATAATGAAGAATCGACAACGTATTTAGCGTTGAATGAATCGACGATTAAATCACCTGGTGTCACATTTGTCGTCGATGTTAATTTAAATGGACGTCTATTTGAACGATTTCGCGGAGATGGTCTCTGTATGTCTACTCCATCCGGGTCCACAGCTTATAGTAAGGCATTGAATGGAGCGATCATTCACCCATCATTTGAAGCGATGCAGTTGACAGAGATGGCGTCTATTAATAATCGTGTCTTCCGTACAGTCGGTTCGCCGCTCGTTTTACCAGCTCACCATCATTGTGAACTAATTCCTGTTCAAGAAGGAGCGGGCTTTGTTTTGACGGTAGATCATTTACAATTACCTCATCATGCGGTCGCTTCAATTGAATATACCGTCGCAAAAGAGAAAATTCGTTTCGCTCGTTTCCGTCAATTTCCGTTTTGGGAACGTGTCCATGACTCGTTTATCGCGAGTCGGAATGACCGATGACATTGAAGTTGACCTTTGAAGTAGACGAACCGAGTTTACTAAGAGAGTTTTTAAAGCGTCATCACATTTCTCGACGCACATTGACAAAAGTGAAATATGACGGGGGCCAATTGCTCGTAAATGGGCAGGAAGAAAATGTTCGCAAAATGTTGAAGCGTGGTGATGTCGTCACGGTGCATTTTCCGAAAGAGTCGAGGAATGAGCAAATCCATCTCGAATATACCCCTCTCGATATTTATTATGAAGATGATTATTTACTCGTCGTTCGAAAACCTTTCGGGTTGGCTACGATTCCGTCGAGAGATCACCCTTATCGCTCTTTAGCGAGTCGTGTAGCTGCTTATTATGAAGAGCGATCCATCGAAGCGATGATTCACATTGTGACGCGACTCGATGCCCCGACAGGTGGACTCGTCTTATTGGCGAAGCACGCGCACATTCATCATTTGTTAAGTGAACAAATTCAATTCGGTCAATTAACACGTCGTTACGTTGCCTTAATTGATGAAGGGGAACCGTTACCAGCTGTCATTGAGCGACCGATTGGCCGAAAGGATGGCAGCATCATTGAACGAGAAGTGCGTGAGGATGGCAAGTATGCGCGAACAGAAATAGAGACAGAGCGAGAATTACTAGGATATCGCGCTGTTTATATGCGCCTCATTACAGGACGTACGCATCAAATTCGCGTCCATCTTACTGACTGCGCTCATCCAATCGTTGGAGATGGTTTGTATGGTAGTCCTTACGTTGTCTCGGAAGGACAAGCTCTTTTATGTTATGAAGTACAATGCATTCATCCCATTACAGAACAACCGTTCAAAGTGACATTAGATGAAGAAGCCATTTTCAAAGAGCAATTAAGAACGGTTGAAAAAGTAAAAACAAATATGATATTATAGTTCACTTATAGCCCTTTATTAGTGAATAATGACATAATAAATGTTTCATTCACTAAAGATAGGGAAAACAAGAGATAGATATTTGGATTGAAGGAGCGGTAGCGGATGACGATCATTGAAGAAGTAGAGCTCGATCTCGGACGGTTAACGCGACTGTTAGAAGAAGAACAGATACACGAATTCCGTGAGCAGTTTTTAGCGTTGCACGCGTATGACCGAGCGGTGTTTTATGAAAAGACGACACCAGAAATACGCCAACAAATTTATTTATATTTATCTCCGAAAGAACTCGCCGAAATTTTTGAAACGAGTGAGATTGAGGAGCATGAATATCGCGACTATTTAGAAGAGATGGATACGACGTATGCGGCCGAAATGATTTCTTATATGTTCGTCGACAACGCGGTAGACGTTTTAAAAGAATTAGATCGCACGCAAGTTATTAGTTATTTAACATTAATGCATAAGGAAGAAGCGGAACAAATTCGAGCGCTTCTCCATTACGAAGAACATACAGCGGGATCAATTATGACGACAGAATTCGTCACGATTCCTGAAAGTTCGACAGTGCGCTCAGCGATGACGATTTTAAAGACAGAAGCGCCTAGTGCAGAGACGATTTATTATGTATTTATCGTCAATGAAAACAACCGTTTAACAGGGGTCGTTTCACTGCGTGATTTAATTATTGCGGACGAAGATACATTAATTCGCGACATTATGAATGAGCGTGTCATGAGTGTGCTCGTATCAGATGACCAAGAAGATGTTGCGCGTCGCATTCAAGACTATAACCTACTTGCGATGCCGGTCGTCGATTTTCAACAACATTTGCTCGGGATCGTTACAGTCGATGATATTATCGACGTTTTAGATGAAGAAGCGAGCGACGACTACTCAAAATTATCTGTGGTTGTCGATATCGATACGACAGATAAAAACTCATTTTCAGCAGCGAAAAAGCGCGCACCGTGGTTAATCATTTTGCTCGTGCTCGGAATGCTGACTGCGAGTTTAATTGATATGTTTACAGGAACGATTGAAAAAGTAGCGATTTTAGCAGCGTTTATCCCACTTATTGCAGGTACTGCCGGAAATAGTGGAACGCAAGCACTCGCTGTTGCGGTTCGTGGTATTGCGACGCGTGACAATGAAGACGAAAGCCGTTGGAAATTGCTCGTTCGTGAAGCGGGAACAGGTTTAATTACAGGAATTATTTGTGCGATTTTCGTCATCGCCTTAATTACGATTTGGAAAGGCGAGTTCATTATCGCACTTCTCGTAGGAGCAGCGATCATGGTGTCGATTTTCGTTGCGACACTATCTGGCTCGTTCATTCCGTTATTAATGCACCGTTTGAACATTGACCCAGCAGTTGCTTCAGGTCCATTCATTACGACGTTGAACGACGTCATTAGTATTTTAATTTACTTAGGATTGGCGACGACATTTATCGACAAATTGCCAATCGCTTAACAAAAGACCTTTTCATGGATGAAACTTCATGAAAAGGTCTTTTGTATTAGTCGGTTAAGTTTTTTTCCATTGCACGATGAACGATATCAGCATCTAAAAATTCAGGAGAAGTAACGACATAACCTAATTTTTCGTAAAATGGGATGGCATGTACTTGAGCATTTAATTTTAATTTTTGAAGTCGGTGGGAACGAGCTTCCTTCTCGACTTCTTCCATAATTAATTTCCCGAAGTTTCGGCCACGATATTGAGGAAGAATGCTAATGCGTTCGATTTTCCCTGTCGTTTCGTCAATTAAACGAATGCGTCCGGCACCGATCGGCTCGTCTTTTTCATACAATACGAAATGTGTCGATTCTAAATCAAATTCATCTAACTCAACATGGAGTGGAACATTTTGTTCTTCCACAAACACTTTTTTACGAATGTAAAAGGCATCGTCTCTTTGTTCTTTCGTTTGGGCAATGATTACTTTAGCCATATGTAACCTCCTATAAACTCATTTGAAATAATTTGCAAATGGCACGTTCCATATCTTGTTGCCAATATTTCCACGTATGGTTTCCTTCAAATTCATCGTAAAAATAATACGTCGCTGTTTTTTCGAGCACTTTATTTAACTCGCGATTTGGTTGTAAAAAATCTTTAATGCCATCGCTCGTCGTTTGTACTTCCGTTTCTTCCGTTCCGATGACGTGATAAATCGTCGTCTCTACCGAAGGGTCGAGTGATTTGGCAATGTCCATAACAATTTCATTAACGAGTGGAGAGTGAAGTCCGACTTTGCTGAACAGTTCAGGATAGTGTTGTAAAATAGTGAGCGATACAGTTGCTGCTAAACTGTCTCCAATTAAAGCGCGTGCGTCTCGGTCATCTTCCAAAGAGAAATGCTCTTCTAAAAATGGAATTAATTCTTCCCCGACGAAGCGCACGTATTTTTCTTGATGTTCCCCGTATGGGTGGTAATACTCTCGGCGAATATATTTGTCTTCATATGGAATTCCGACAACGATTGTATCTTCGATTTCTTCTGCGTCCATCAAGTGCTGAACGACTTTTCCTAGACGTCCGTAACGAAAATAGTCGGCTCCGTCTGAAGCGACTAATAACTGATACGTTTGCATCGGCATGTACGTATCAGGCATGTAGATGAGAATCGGAACCTCCTGCTCTAAAATTGTACTTGGAACTGTCATTTCATTTACTTGTCCGTTAATCATTGAATTCTCCTTTCTTCGATTTCGAAATCATAAACTTCTCGATTACTCTCATTATAGCAGTGAAATGCTTAGAGCTGAAAGGTTCGAGTTTGAAATATCGTGTAAGAAGTTGGAGATTCTAAAGAGACACGATATAATGTTATTATTACTCTTTCGAAATACGTATATTTTTGTATGAAGTTGGAGGAGGTCGAGTATTTTTTAAACTCGACAATATGAAGGAGGATATTACTGTGGCAAGAGTAGAACCAGTACATTCAAAAGAAGTGACGAAAGCGACGCGAGAAGCGTTAGAAAAACGAGGAGTGGCGATTCAAGATATCGCAAAAATCGTTTATGAAATGCAAATTCCATACAACCATAGTTTAACGTTGCAAGATTGTATCAATTCAGTCGAACGTGTACTTGAAAAGCGTGAAATGCAACATGCGATTTTAGTCGGAATTGAATTAGATATTCTTGCGGAAAAAGGTGAGTTATCAGCACCATTACAACAAATTGTTGAATCAGACGAAGGATTGTTCGGTGTGGATGAAACGATTGCATTAGGCGCAGTATTTACATACGGTTCAATCGCGGTGACGACGTTTGGACATTTAGACAAAAATAAAATTGGAATCATCAATGAACTCGATACGAAAAAAGGAAATGGGATTCATACATTTTTAGATGATTTAGTGGCAAGTGTCGCAGCTTGTGCCGCTTCACGAATCGCCCACCGCACACGTGATTTTGAGGAAGGTGGATCAGAAGTTTAAAGGGGACGAAGCATTTGAATGAAAGGATGAGCACTCATGGAGACGATTGCGAAATTTCAAGACGTTGACGTCACATTACAAGGACGTCCAATATTAAAAAATATTCAATTTGAAATGAAACGGGGTCAGCAGTGGGCATTGATCGGCTTGAACGGTTCAGGAAAAACGACGTTGCTCAACATATTGGCAGCGTATCAATTTCCATCTAACGGAACGGTAGAAGTGCTCGGTGAAATGTTCGGTAAAACGTACATTCCAGATTTACGTAAAAAGATTGGTTTTGTAAGCAACGCATTAGAACGCTTTTCAGACTATTATCGCAACGATACGATTGAGCGCGTCATTTTAAGCGGGAAGCATTCGAGCTTTGGTATTTATGAAGAAATTACAGAAGAGGATGAAGTGGAAGCTCTTCAGTTATTAGAACAGTTTCGAATTGTACAATACGCAGGGAAAAAATTTCATGAATTATCAGAAGGAGAAAAGCGTCGTGTATTAATTGCGCGTGCTCTCATGAGTCATCCGGACATTTTAATTTTAGATGAGCCTTGTTCAGGTCTCGATATTTTAGCGCGTGAACAATTTTTACAATCATTAGAAGTCGTCATTGAACGAGGGTGTCATATCATTTACGTGACGCATCATATTGAAGAAGTGATGCCACATATTACACATGCGGTACTCTTAAAAGAAGGAGAGATAATCGCGCAAGGAGAGAAACAAGAAGTGCTCACGGCAGAACGTTTAAGTGAGACATTTAACACTCCTGTTTCAGTAACATGGCATGCGGAACGCCCTTATGTGACAGTAGATGGACCTGTTCAACTGCCGTAAATAGAGGAGAACACGTATGGAATTAACGATAACTTTTACGATTTTAGCGGTTACGATCATTTTATTTATGACGAATAAAGTGCGTGCTGATCTCGTCGCATTACTCGCTATATTAGCGCTCGTGTTAACGGGCGTTTTAACTGCGCCGGAAGCGTTGAGTGGTTTTTCGAATAGTGTTGTCATTATGTTGGCGGCATTATTTATCGTCGGAGCAGGAATTGTTCGGACCGGACTCGCTCAATTAGCAGGGGATTTATTAATTCGTGTCGCTGGTGAAAATGAAAAGCGCCTATTTATCGCGCTCATGCTCATTGTCGCTTTCGTCGGCGCTTTCATGAGCAATACGGGAACGGTAGCGATCATGTTGCCGATTGTTGTGGCAATCGCAATGAAAATTAATGAAAGCCCGTCAAAGTATTTACTACCTTTATCGTATATTGCAAGTTTCTCAGGTTTGCTTACGCTCATTGCTTCTCCAGCGAATTTAATCGTCAGTGAAACATTGATGAATAATGGTTATCCGAAGCTCGGATTTTTCCAAATGACCCCGATCGGTATTATTGGTGTCATTGTCGGTGTCGTTTATTTATTTTTCATCCGTCATCGTCTCGGTAAAAGTAATCAGCGCAATGATGCATCTAAAAACAGTTATCAGCTGTCACCATTTAAAATTATGCAAGAGTATGAATTGAACAATCGACTCATTCGTGTCGATGTACCGAAAGAAAGTCGTATTATTGGAAAGCGTCTTTCACAATTGAAGTTGCCTCATGAGTTTCAATTGTGCATTTTGAAAATAAAACGTTCTTCTGCGGAAGGGATGCATTTTTTACCGATTACGTTTCAAAAAATGGCGGACGCATCGACTGTTTTTGAAGAGCGTGATGAGTTATACATACAGGGACACATTGACAATGTTCGCCGCTTTGCGGAAAAATATCATTTGACGGTGCAAGAAGTAGATGAAGAGGCGGAAGAGCTCATTTCGAAACAGATGGGAATTGCGGAAGTATTATTAACCCCAAAGTCAACACTGCTCAATAAAACGATTCGTGAAATTGGGTTCCGCGAAAAGTATGATGTCAACATTCTCGGTATTAATCGTCAAGGGAAGCTCGTCTTAAAAGAGATGACGAAAGTGAAGTTAAAGTTCGGAGATGCTTTGCTCGTTCAAGGAGACTGGGAGTCGATTGAGCGACTAGCAGGCGAGACGAAAGATGTCGTCGTCATCGGTCGCCCTGAACAGCATGCAGGGGTGGCGGCGGCGACAGGGAAAGCACCAATCGCCGCATTTAATTTATTACTCATGGTCGCACTCATGGTGTTTGATATCGTGCCAGCGGTTGTCGCGGTATCGATCGGCGCGATTTTAATGATTTTAACAGGTTGCATTCGCAATATGGACGATGCGTACCGAGAAATTAACTGGGAGACGGTTGTTTTAATCGGAGCGATGTTACCAATGGCGATCGCACTGGAAAAAACCGGTGGGATGGAATTGTTATCAGAAGGAATTATCGACTCGCTCGGTTCATTCGGAACGCTCGGTGTTTTAGCAGGCATTTACGTTTTAACGATGCTATTTGGGCAATTTATTAGCAATACTGCAACGGCTGTACTGTTCGCACCGATTGCGATGAATGCGGCACTCATGATGGATTCTAATCCGACGTCATTTTTAATCGCTGTAGCGGTCGGAGCGAATATGTCATTTGCAACTCCAGTTGCGAGTCCGACGAACGCACTCGTCATGACGGCGGGCGGTTATCGTTTTACGGACTTCGTGAAAGCTGGAGTTCCACTACAAATCATCATGTTTATCGTCATGATGATCGCTTTACCATTACTTTTCCCATTTTAAACAAAAGCGCCTCTCCGTCTATTGGAGGGCGCTTTTTTGATTACAATGTTTTCACGAGCTTTGCGAGTTCTGTTAAAGAAGTGACTTCATAAGTCGGTGCAACTTCCGCTGTCATCTCTTTATCATGACGATTGATCCAAACAGAAGGCATGTTTATTTTTGAAGAACCGAGAATGTCCGTCATTAAGTTGTCTCCAATCATTAAGCATTGTTCTGCTGGCGTATCGACGAGTTTGACAATCTCTTCAAAAATAGAGGCGTCTGGTTTCCCGATGCCGAAGTCTCCTGAAATTAAAATGACGTCGAAATAAGGGTTTAATTCAGGTGTAATTTTTAATTTTAAACGTTGCAATGATGGTGAACCGTTTGTCAACATCGCTAATTTATAATCTTTTTTCAATTCATCTAAAACGGCGAACGTATCTTCATATAAAAATGGTGCTTTCACACGTTCTGAGCGGAAACGAAGTGCGAGCTTTTCACCGAGTGCTGCATCTTCAATGCCGAGTCGTTTTAAACCTTGTGTCCAAGCATCACGCTGATAAGTCGGCATAATTTCTTTCATCTTTTGGAACATTTCACCTTCGTCATCGAATGTTCCCCAAAGCCCTTCGAATGGGTTAATGCCGATTTTGACTGTGTGATCGTATGTCACATACGATTGATATAATTTACGTGCCTCTTCACGTGTTACGCGCTCTAAAGCGACTGGGTCGATTGCGTCATTCACTTCATGCGCATATTCACATGTTTTGTCAAAAGCTGTTTGGATGCTTTTTTCATCCCACAATAACGTGTCATCTAAATCGAAAATTAAAGTTTGAATACTCAATGGTATAAAACCCCTTTCATAATATGTCGTGACATCCGCTCATCTCATCCATTATAATATGGAGCATAAGGAATGAGGAGGGGTATGTATGACAATTCAATACACATTTCAAACAAATCGTTTAACTGAAGAAAATTTACAACAATTGTTCGCATCCGTTGAATGGGAATCAGCGAACTATCCAGAGCGTCTTTATCACGCGATGTTAAATTCGCATTCTGTCATTACGGCATGGGATAAAGATCGCCTCGTCGGACTCGCAAACGCTTTATCAGACGATGTCATGACGGTATATTTCCACTACGTGTTGACGGATCCAGAATACCAGGGGCAAGGGATCGGTCGCCGTATGATGCAACAAATTTTAGCGAAATATGAAACGTACTATACGAAAGTGCTCGTCGCTTATCCGAAAGCGATTACGTTTTATGCACGTCTCGGGTTTACAGGCGAATCAGACTCTTTACCGATGTATTTATACAAAAGATAAAGGAAATAATGTATAATATAGGTAAATAAAGAAGGAGTGATGACAAATGGCAAGAAAACGTGTACCAAAAGAAGTGTTACTCGATTTTGAACGCAAAATGTCATTGACAGAAGCTGCTACTTTTTTAGAGACGATTGCCGCAAAGTTAAAAGAAGAAGGGCAAATGAATCTCGTCCTCGGAGAACAAGAAGTTGAATTAACGCCGACTGAGCGCGTCGAATTTGAAATTAAAGTCGAACGTCGCGGTACGAAGTATGAATTCGAAATCGAGTTAGAGTGGGATGAGAGTCGCCCAGCGCAACATTTAAAAATTGAATAATGTTAAAACGAGAACTGTTCAAATGAGCAGTTCTCGTTTTTTTATTTAAAAGTTGATCGCTTTCACTTCAAAGACGTTGTCGAGTTTTTCTAAACCTTCGACTTCTTCTGGTTTCACTTCATAATCTACTGTGAGAATCATGATCGCTTTACCACCTTGTTCAGAACGTCCCACTTGCATCGTTGCGATGTTGACATTTTCAGCTGCTAAATGCATACCGACGCGTCCGATCGCACCTGGTTGGTCTTTATGGTTGATGAGTAAAAGGTGACCTTCTGGAACGACGTCTACTGGGTAGTCGTCTACTTTAACGATACGTGGTCCGAGACCGTTCAATAAAGTACCTGCAACTTTGACAGAGCCTTTTTCAGTGACAACTTCCACTGTAATTAAGTTTGTGAAGCCTTTCGTTGCTGTCGTTTTTAATTCGTCGATTTTAATTCCGATACGGTTTGAAAGGTAACGTGAGTTCACATCGTTCACGTGATTGCCTAAGTTCAATGTGAGAAGACCTTTCATTAGGTTACGTGTTAATGGACGAACGTCAACTTCAGCGAGTTCACCAGCATATGTTACGTTCACTTCTTGGTATGCACCATCTACTAAGTGTGAAGCGAAAGCGCCTAATTTTTCTGTTAAGACGAAGAACGGCTCAATTTTGTCGAGCAAACGTTTTGAAATAGAAGGCATGTTCACCGGGTTGCGAACTGTACCGTCTGTTGCGAATTTAATAACGTCCATGCTGACGTCGATTGCGACACTTTCTTGTGCTTCTACTGTAGATGCTCCTAAGTGAGGTGTTGCAATCACTTGTGGGAGATCGAGCAATTTATGACCGACGAATGGTTCTACTGAAAGAACGTCGAGTGCAGCGCCCGCTACTTTACCTTCTACGATTGCATCGTAAAGTGCATCTTCGTCGATAATGCCACCGCGCGCACAGTTGATGATGCGAACGCCGTCTTTCATTTTTGCGAAAGCGTCTGCGTTGATCATGTTGCGTGTAGAATCGAGAAGTGGTGTATGGATTGTAATGAAGTCTGCTTTTGCAAGAACTTCATCAACAGTTCCTTGTTCAACGCCTAGTTTTTGTGCTGTTTCAGCTGTTAAGAACGGATCGTATGCAATGACATTCATGCGTTGTCCTTTCGCACGGTGTGCCACTTCTGCACCGATACGTCCGAGGCCGATAATTCCTAACGTTTTATGTTTTAATTCAACACCGATATATGTTTTACGGTCCCATTTTCCGTCTTGTAAAGATTGGAAAGCTTGTGGGATGTTACGAGCGAGTGACATGAGCATTGCAACTGTGTGTTCTGCAGCTGAGTTCGTGTTACCATCCGGTGCGTTGACGACGATGATTCCACGTTCTGTCGCTGCGTCTAAATCGATATTATCAACGCCGACACCTGCACGTCCAATCACTTTTAATTGTGGTGCTTTTTCGATTAATTCACGTGTTACTTGTGTTTGGCTTCGTACGAGAAGTGCATCTGCATCTTGCAAACGCTCGATTAATTGTGCTTCGTCACAATCTGTTGCGATATCGATTTCGATATTTTCTGCCTCGCGTAATGGTTGAATACCTTCTTCACTTAATGGGTCACTGATGACGACTTTGAATGTCATGGTTACATTCTCTCCTTATACATATGTTGTAATAGTAATTATCCCGAAAAACGGGTCAGTCAATAAAATGATGCGTGAACGAGTAAATATTCACTACAGCTAAGAAAATGGAAAATAAAAAAGCCCTCCACTCCCTGCGTACTGCAAGGGGCGAAAAGCTGTATTTACGCGGTGCCACCCTTTTTCTGCATAGACGAATCTATGCCTTCATTACATACATAACGCGTATGAGCGAAATTATCTAATAGCGCAAAGGGCGTTCAATAATTTGATTCTGGAGCGCTCGATTCATAAAGTTTACACTAGTTTTCACCAACCACTAGCTCTCTAAAAGTAAAGCATTTATGACCATGATCTCCATCATTATCTTTAAGCATATTGAAATGTTGAATATATCTTATCAACCTTAAAATGAAAAGTCAACATGAAATTCGTGAATAAATCATAAAAAAACAAAACGAACATGTAAAAAGACATAAAAAAGCCTTAAAGGTGAATGATTAATCATTTAATAACTGCAATCGTTCGTGTTTAAAGGTATAAATTTGAATTCTGAATAGTTCAATTTCGGTTTTAGCATAGTAAAGGGGAAAAGTTGTCGATGATATCGTATGATACATTGCGCCATAGTAGGACATCTATTATAATGAAAGACAATGTTTAGCAGCTAGAGTAGAGGAGGAAAAGAAGATGGAACAGTTAAAGTCTAAAGAACAATTTGAACAATTGAAACAAGGGGAACGTACAGTGTTTATGTTTACAGCAGGGTGGTGTCCAGATTGCACGGTGATTGAACCATTTTTACCTGCTTTAGAAGTAGACTATCAAGAAATTGACTTCGTATCTGTCGATCGCGATGATTTTATCGAAATTTGTCAGGAGCTTGATATTTTCGGCATCCCGAGTTTCGTAGCATTTAGTGAAGGAAAAGAAGCAGGACGTTTCGTCAGTAAAGAACGCAAAACACGTGAACAAATTGAACAGTTTTTAAATGATTTAGACTGGTAATTAAACTTCACAAATAGCAGAAAGTATGTCAAAAAGAAACAAAAGTGAATCGAATATTGAAGTTTTTTTCATAAAAATGAAGTCTTGAGATAGAAAAATATCTATTTCAGGACTTTTTTAAGTTAAAATAACATAAAAGTGATGAAACGTTCGCTAGTTCGTCATATTGACTTAACAGGAATTCCATAATTTCAACTGATAATAATAGATGCGGTATATAGTTACTTCATTTTATTATTTTATTTGGAGGGAGAAGTTTATGAACTATCCGGTCATAGAATTTCCTTGGTTAGGAAACGGTATGATAATTGCTGTTATTGCGATCATTCACGTAATCGTCAGTCACGGGGTTGCGATTGGAATGACGGTATTAATGGTTTCATTAGAGTACCAGGGCTTGAAGACGAACAACGAAAAGCTCATTAACGTGGCGAAAACAATTAGTAAATGGGTGCTCATTATAACGACCACGGTCGGAGCGATGACAGGGGTCGGAATTTGGCTCGTTACATCGGTTATCCAACCGGACTCAATCGGTTCGTTATTACGTATTTTCTTCTGGGCATGGTTTGCTGAATGGATCGTCTTCATTACAGAAGTTGTGTTGTTAATTATTTATTACTACACATGGGACACTTGGAAAGGTGCGAAGCGCAAAATTCACTTCCGCATCGGGGTAACGTTATCCATCTTCGGTTGGTTAACAGCGATGATCATCACAGGTATTTTATCAGCGAAGTTAACACCAGGAAAATGGACAGAAACATTATCATTCTGGAACGCCTTCTTAAACCCGACGTACATTCCGTCACTCGCGTTCCGAACATTCATTGCAATCTTGCTTGCGGTATCGCTCATTTCATTACCGATCCGCTTGCTCATTAAAGACAAAGAAGTACGTCGTGACGTCTTCAAAGTATTCAGTTTCTGGAACGCTTTAACTGTACCAGGAGTTCTCATTACGGGAATTTGGTACTTACTCAGCATTCCAGATGAAGCGAAAGATTTAATTATTTGGTCAACAGGTATGCCAGAAAACATCTTTAACATGCTTCACATATTAGGACTTGCGCTCTTCCTCATCTTCGCATTGTGGATGGCAATCAAGCCTGAACGTGTACCTGTTATTTTAACGATTGCGATCTTCTTCACTTCGATTGCCTTCATCGGTGAATTCGAAGGGGTTCGTGAGTCTGTGCGTAAACCGTACATCATTTACGACTACTTGTATGCGAACGGTGTAGAAGCTGCAAAAGTTGATAAGTTTAACGAAGAAGGATATCTTGCAAACTCAGCTGCCTCACCAATTAAAGAAGTGACAGCAGAGAACCAGTTAGAAGCAGGACGCGAATTGTATAAAGGACAATGTATCGCGTGTCATACAGTAGAAGGATGGAGAACGAAGCGTAACTTCGGAGACCGTCTTGAAGGCTGGGACGAAGCGGCATTATCTGGATACATCTCAACTCTACACGAAACACGTCCATTCATGCCTCCATTCGTAGGAACGGATGATGAGCGTGATGCTCTCGCTGCTTACTTAATCAAAGTATCGAACGAAGGTTTGGATGCTGATTTAACCCAAGGCAGCAAAGAGAAAGATGACGAAAAAGAAGAACAATAGTGAGAGAAGGAGGATGTGACCAGTGGTTTTACAAACGATGACAAATTTAATCCCGGACGATATTACACTTGCGATACCAGGGAACGTAGGATTTTTCGAAGTGTTGATCGTCGTCAGCTTTATTTTACACATTTTATTCGTTAACATTACGATCGGTTCATCTGTACTTGCTGTCGGTAAAGAAATTCAAGGGATGAGCAAAAAAGATCGTAAAATTGACCGTATTGCGCAACAATTGGCGGACCATACGTCGATTATGAAAAGTATCGCGGTCGTATTAGGTATTGCACCATTATTATTAATTAGTGTTATTTACACACAATATTTCTATTCATCAACAAACTTAATCGGTAAAGCATGGCTTTCATTGATCGCATTGCTTATCACAGCTTTCCTCATTTTGTATTTATACAAATTCACATGGGAAAAGATGCGTGGCGGTTCAAAAGCGTTACACGTTTTAATCGGTGCTGCTGGTAGTTTAATTTTATTATTCGTACCACTCATCTTTATCGTAAACGTCGTATCGATGCTTTATCCAACGATGTGGGCAGGTTCTGAAGGGTTCTTCCATTCACTCACGTACTACCCACAAATTTGGCAACGTTACTTCCACTTTATTTTAGCGAGTTTTGCTACTTCAGGGATTTACTTATACTTCTATAACCGCCGTGCGGAGAAGAAGATTGAGCGTCTCTTAAAAGAAGGCGAAACAGTAGAAGATGAAGCGGAAAAACGCGAAGTACACAAAATGTCAAAACGTCTCGGAATTCAAACGATGTTCTGGACGACAGCTTTACAGCTCGTAGCAGGTACTGCATTATTAATGAGCTTCGAAAAAGAAGTAATGATGCTTTACATGGGTGAAGATGCATTATTAACAGGTCTTTTACTCGGCTCGATTTTATTGACATTAGTATTGTTATTCTTCTTATACAAACTTGGCAAAACAGATTCGAAAGGCAATTTCAACGCTGTGATCATTACGTTCGTTATTATTTTAGTGTTCATGGGTTGGATGCGTCACGAATTGCGTGAAAGTTACTTAAACGACTACATCGAAGCAAATCCACGTACGACAGAAAAAGTATTACCTGTTGTGGAAACAGAAGACGATGAAGAAGGTTTAGAAGTAGAGTTAGAAGAAGACGCAGAATAAAATAAAAGCGACTCACCTTGTACAAGGTGAGTCGCTTTTCATCATTTTGAGATTTTATTTTTTATTTCATCCATTAACATTTGAGCGCCGCGAGGACTTAAGTACATACCATTGGAAAGCTCGAAATTGTCTGGTGTAATTTCCCCTGTTAATACGCAAGCTTCATCGACTTCATATTTTCGTAAAATGACTTTATCTTCTTCTACGAAAATTTCCATCGGTACACCTTTCGTCAAATGTAAAGAAGTGCGTAACTCCTTAGGAATGACGATTCGCCCTAAATGGTCTACTTTTCTTACAATACCTAAACTACGCATAATTTCCATCTCCTTCTAAATGTATCATTAGTCAAGTATTTCCCTAAAAAATGGTCAGATAAACATTATGAAAACATATCGTTTCAAAAACATTATTTTGTTAGAATAGAAAGGATAGTTAAGGAGGGAATTCAGTGAAACTGAAACAATTACAATCCAACCCGTGGTTAGACTATGCTCTTATTTTAATCGGTTCAACCCTTGTTGGTCTAGCATTTAACATTTTTCTATTGCCAGGTCGCATTGCGGCAGGTGGCGTATCGGGAATTAGA
>JASLHQ010000230.1 GCA_030152265.1 Savagea sp. | reverse complement strand
AATTCCGACCGCTCCGACGATTGAAATCATCCCTGTTATGAACGAAACGAGATGATCGGTCACGAGCGCTTTTAACACGGTCGTATCTTGCGTAATCCGACTCATCGTTTCGCCCGTTTCCGTTTCGTCATAATAAGGGATGGGCAAACGAAGCACATGATGCCACAGCTTCCCTCTTAAATCCGCAACGACCGTTTCACCAATGTAGGCGAGTAAGTAATAAGAAATTCCACCTGCGATCGCTTGGATGAGAAAAAGTGCGACGAGTACGCCGACCGTCCCCCACGTGAAAGAAGCGGTACTAAATGAATCGACGAGACCTTTCGTCAACAGTGGCACTGCTAAAGAAGCGAGCGTTTGAAAGACCGCTAATGTTAAAGCGCTCGCTAAAATGAGCTTCGGCCAATGTAATGTTTTTAAAAACTTGAAAAACTGTTTCGTCGTCATCGTTTGTTTCGTTTGTTGTTCGATTGTTCTCTCCTCCATTGTCCGTTCATTTTATTGAACTTCCTTGAGAAAATGGTGAAATATTTCATTTTTTCGTTGTTTTCTCCAGTTTCCAACATGACTCATCTTTTCATTGTACGCGATAAACGGCTTTACGAAAAGAAAGATGAACGGTTCCACAAAAAAGAGCCCACATGAGTGAGCTCCGCTTTTACATTTCTAGTTGTGTCTGTTTCGTCTCCGTTCCAAGAAGGATGACTGCGGCGACTCCGATTAAAATCGAGCCACAAAAAATACCGAAAATGATAGGAAAACCGATGCCTTTTGCGACGAGTGATCCGACGAGAAGCGGACCGAATATGCCCCCGATACGTCCTATCGATGCCGCCATTCCCGACCCTGTTGCGCGAATCGCTGTCGGGTATTGTTCTGGGGAATACGCATAAAGTGCTCCCCATGCTCCTAAGTTAAAAAATGAAAGAAGCGCACCGAATGTCAGTAACATCGAGCCACTCACTGCCATTCCAAACGCGAGCGCACTTAAAGCTGTCCCGATTAAATAAGTCGATAACACGAATTTTCGACCTGCTCGTTCAATGAGCCAAGCTGCTGTAAAGTAACCTGGAAGCTGCGCAAGCGTCATAAGCAATACGTAACCGAAGCTTTGAATCATGTCGAATCCTTTCATCATCATGACGCTCGGCAACCAAAGGAACATACCATAATAAGAAAAGACGACGGTAAACCAAACGATCCATAACATCGTCGTTCGCTTCGCATATTGCTTCGACCAAACGAGCTTAATCTTTTCTACAATGGATTGCTTCGGTTCACCTGACTGTACGTAGACAGGTGAGTCTGGTAAGTTGCGACGTAAATAAATCGCATAAAAGGCAGGAAGCGCCGTTAAAATTAAAGCGATACGCCAGCCGTAATCTGGGATAATAAAATAAGCGATAAGTGCCGCAAGTAACCAACCTGCTGCCCAAAAGCTCTCTAATAAGACGACCATCTTCCCACGCTCATGTGCTTCCACACTTTCAGATACGAGAGTCGAAGCGACAGGCAACTCCCCACCGAGGCCCGCTCCTACTAAAAAGCGCAACACTAAAAAAGCCCCTAATCCTGTCGTGAAAGCAGATAGTCCACTTGCGACTGAAAACAATACTAATGTAATCATAAAAACATTTTTGCGTCCGATACGATCTGCGAGTATACCGAAACCGAATGCACCGACCGCCATCCCGATGGAGTTCATACTTCCGATCCAACCAGACTGTTCAGGTGTTA
Organism: Savagea sp.; assembly: GCA_030152265.1. Taxonomy (GTDB): domain Bacteria; phylum Bacillota; class Bacilli; order Bacillales_A; family Planococcaceae; genus Savagea. The sequence continues at coordinate 12,450 of JASLHQ010000230.1, read as the reverse complement.
ATCCCCAATCGAGTGCCACCGCCGCGATGACGAATGATAAAATTCCGACGTCCATCGCATCGAACATCCAAGCGGTTCCCGCAATTCCAAGCAATTTTTTATTTGAAACTTTCTCCGTTTGTCCCATTTTATTTCTCCATTCTTTTTAGTGTCTTGACAGTTGACTATTCAATAATACTATAAAGAAATAAAGAACGCATTATTTTTTTCGATTTCACGTGTAAATTTCCCAACCGCGATGTGAAGTTAAATATCGAAAAACATGAAGCGTATAAGCCCCCATTTGTAATGTTAAAAGAGAAGTCGCTTCATCGTAATCGACATAGCTAATTAATTCATTTTGTAATGCACGTTTCACTTCCACGAAGCAATCTTCTCCACTACCCCCAATCACTTCCGAACCTTTCCGTAAATGCCAAGCCCCTGAAATAACGAGTCGAAACTGGTGACCAACGAGAATCAATGTCGGCTCCTCCTCGATTCGTTCGACAGCTTCACCTATTAACATTTGAAGGGAAGGGGATAAAAATAGCTTCGTATATAAAGTAGACAGCTGCTCCTGTAAATATGTATTCACTTCCTCTTCCGGCCATTGTTCTACATTATCTCCGTACACCGCTTCTTCTATTCTCTCTTCGATTCCATACAACTCTTGCTCAATCGCTAAATCCTCTTCTCGTGCAATGACAATGATCTGCTTCAAAAGCTTTAAATCATCTTGCCACTGTCCTATCGTTTGTTGCAATAAAAAACGTATGTAAGCAAGGGCCGCTTGTTCTTCTGTCGGTATGCGATACACTTCAGACTCTAAAAGATAAGTAAAAGCTTCTAACACTTCAAAATGGTTGAGCGGTTGAATAAAATCTAAACAAGCGAGGGCAACGACATTTTCATCATCGATACCGCTCTCCATTTCACGAATCGCCCACTGAACATACTGCTCTGATGAAGCTTCGTTTCGTTTATGTAAATAATAAAGAGCTTTCCAATTTAACATAGTCTTCTCCCTCCTTTTTTCTTACCTTATAACAAAAACACCTAGAAAGCCAAACGCTTTCTAGGTGTTTCCTCTCTTATTTAAATGCCGCTGCGATTTCATCAACCATAATATTCATTGATTCGAGTCCGCCGCCTGCTAAGTACCAAACTTCACCATCTAAATAAACCATTTTATCATTTTTGAATGCGTTCGTTTTTTGAACGATTTCGTTTTCGAGTGATTCTTTAACCGATGAATCTTGCCCGATCGCTGTATCACGATCCACGATAAACATCATGTCTGGATTCGTTTCTAAAATGTATTCAAATGTAATACTTTGTCCATGACGTGAGTCTTCGATATGTGTATCTGCTGGTTCTACTCCTAATACGTCATGAATTAAACCGAAACGTGAACCTGGACCGTATGCACTCACTTTACCTTCCGTTCCGAGAACGATTAATCCTTTATCATCTGTTTTTGCTGTTTCTTCTTGAACAGCTGTTATTTTTTCTTCAATTTCTTTTAATGCGGTTTTAACTTCTTCTTCTTTTTTAAAGATTTTACCGATCGTTTCAACGTTTGCTTCAAAAGAATTTAAATAATCTTTGTCATCAATCGCTAAGTAAATCGTTGGCGCGATTTCTTTAAACTGATCATATAGTTCTGCTTGACGTGTTGAAATAATAATTAAATCTGGTTTTGAGGCATGTACTTTTTCAAAATCAGGTTCTTTTAATGACCCTAAGTTTTCATAGTCATCTGATTTATACTGCTCTAAATAAGCAGGAACTGTCGCTTGTGGAAGGCCGACAATTTTGTCTCCTAATCCTAATTCATCCATCGTATCTAAAGCACCTAAATCGAATACTACTACTTTTTCAGGGTTTACTGGAACTTGAACCGCTTTATCATCGAGTTCATGTTGAACGTCGATTACTTGGTCTGTTTTTGAATCTCCTGTTGCATCTGAATCTTTTGATTGTTCTTCTTTATCGCCACCACATGCAGCTAAAATGAACATGAGTGACATCGTTAAAAATAAAGTTAAAAACTTTTTCATTTGTCGTACCATCCTTTTATTATGAGTTAAAGTAAACGCAAATATTGCAATTGTTCATCCGTTTAATCGGGATGTCCATATCGTAAATCTCTTTTAATGCTTCCGAGTTAATAATTTCATCTGTCGTACCGTCTCGTACTACTTTACCGTCTTTTAATGCGACAATTCGATCTGAATACACCGATGCAAAGTTAATGTCATGTAAAACGATAACGACTGTTTTACCGAGATCGTCGACGAGGCGACGTAATATTTTCATAATTTGTACAGAGTGCTTCATATCTAAGTTGTTCAGTGGCTCGTCAAGCAAAATGTAGTCTGTATCTTGCGCGATGACCATCGCGATAAATGCTCGTTGACGTTGACCGCCAGACAGTTCGTCTAAATAACGATCTTCCATATCGAGCAAATCCATATACTCCATCGCTTGGTCGACATGCTTCACATCGTCTTCTGTCAAATGACCACGCGAATGCGGGAAACGTCCAAATGAAACGAGTTCGCGAATCGTTAGTCGAACATTCATAAAGTTCGACTGCTTTAAAATCGATACACGTTTCGCAAATTCATTCGATTTCATCCCGCGTACATCATCTTGATCCAACATCACTTCTCCTGTATCTGCATCGATTAAACGACTAACCATTGAAAGCAATGTCGATTTACCTGCCCCGTTCGGACCGATAAATGATGTAATTTTTTGCGGATGAATATCGACACTCACCTTTTCGACGACCGCTTTTTTCCCATAAAACTTTGACAAATTACGGACTTGAATCATGCCGATCTACTCTCCTTTAATAATAAGTAAATGAAGTAAATTCCACCGACGAAGTTAATGATGACACTCAATGTCGTCGAGAATGAGAAGACACGCTCGACAATCCATTGACCACCGACAAGTGCGATAATACTCATAAAAGCAGCACCTGTAATTAAAATTTTATGTTTGTACGTATTGAAATATTGATATGACAAGTTCGCTACGATGAGTCCGAAAAATGTAATCGGACCGACGAGCGCTGTCGATACCGCAATTAATACGGACGATAAAATGAGCATGCGCTTCACGATTGCATCGTACGGGACACCTAAGTTAATCGCGACATCACGACCGAGTGACAAAACGTCTAACTCTTCCATGTAGCGCCATCCGATGATGAGGGTTATAGCAATAATGCCGAACGCCCACCAAACGAGATCACCGTTAATGTTATTGAAGCTTGCGAACATTTTATCTTGCACTCTTAAAAATTCGTTCGGATCAATGAGTACTTGTAAAAATGTCGTAATGCTTGAGAAGAACGTTCCGACAATAATTCCGACGAGTAATAAAAAGTAAATCGGACGCTTCCCTGCTTGAAATAGAAATTTGTACAGTAAAAGCGCAAATACGATCATCGAAATGACGGAAAGTACAAAGTTGACATGCTGATTAACGACCGTCACATGCATTGAACCTAAAAAGAATACAAATAATGTTTGAAGCAATATGTAGAGCGAATCTAGCCCCATAATGCTCGGTGTTAAAATTCGGTTATGTGTAATCGTTTGGAAGATGACAGTAGAATAAGCGATCGCAATTCCTGTCAATGCCATCGCAGCGACTTTCACCGCACGGCGTGGCAACGCATAATCATAACTTCCATTCAATTCATAAAATAAATAAAGCGCACAAGAGACGAGAGCTAAAACGACGAGAACGATTAATTTCGTACTATTTTTACGCATATGCTCGCCCCCTAAACAGTAAGAAGAGGAATATACCACTTCCGATGACCCCAACCATTAAGCTGATTGAAATTTCATACGGATAAATGAGCACCCTTCCTAATATATCGGCGATGAGTAAAAAAATCGCTCCTAGTAACGCCGTATGCGGCAATGTCTTTTGCAAATGGTCTCCGTGGAAAATCGAGACGATATTCGGAATAATTAACCCGAGAAACGGAATCATTCCGACAGTTAACACGACAGTTGTCGTAATTAAAGCGACTAAAATTAATCCGATATTGACGATTCGTTTATATGCGAGTCCTAAGTTTTTAGAGAAGTCCTCTCCCATACCCGCTACTGTAAAGCGATTCGCATACATGTAAGCGATGATGAGAACAGGAATACTAATGTATAGTAACTCGTAACGTCCCTTCATAATCATCGAGAAATCTCCCTGCAACCAAGCGGACATGTTTTGAATAACATTCGCACGATAAGCAAAAAATGTCGTAATCGACGATAAAATATTCCCGAACATCAAGCCTACGAGAGGAATAAAGATTGCATCTTTAAATTTAATGCGGTCTAAAATTTGCATAAACAATAGCGTGCCGGCAAGCGCGAATGCAAAAGCGACGAGCATTTTTTCAATCGTAGAGGCGTTCGCAAACAACAACATCGATACTAAAATACCGAGGCGTGTCGCATCGAGCGTTCCCGCAGTCGTTGGAGAGACGAATTTATTTCGGCTCAACTGCTGCATGATTAAACCTGCGATACTCATCCCTGCTCCCGCAAGTAAGATCGCAATTAATCGAGGAACTCGACTTAATAAAAATATTTCAGTTTGCTCCGACTTAAAATCCAATAAGTCTAACGGTGAGATCCGACTAACTCCTACGAATAAGGAGAGGAATGAAAGCAAGATCACTGCGATAACTAAGTAACGTTTCTTCAATTTCAAATCTCCGATACCGAATATTTTGCTTTTAGCAGTGATTGTTAATGATAATCGTTATCACTACCATGCAATTTTATTATAACAATCTTCATCAATTAGTCAATATCTAATTGAAAATGATTATCAATATGTATGTAAAAAAAAGAAGCTTTTTCCGTTTTCATGAACTATTCTACTAAAAAACGATGAGAAATGTAAAGGGATTCTTCGTTTTTTCTATTTTTTCTGACATCATTTGACACAATTTTCGAAATATTGTTTTTGGATTTTCTCAAAGAAAAACGCCCTTTTTAAAAAAAGAGCGTTTTTTTCACTATTTACTTTTGCATTTCTTGTTCAAAATCAACCGCATTGTCTAACACATCTTGTGGTGTTTCAATCGGTTCAATTTTATTCATTTCTGTTATTTCTGTTTCTGTATGTTGCACCATGCTTAACACGATATCTTCAAAGGTTAAATCAAATTCCAAATCCAAATTGTACATATTTAAATCATATGTCTCCTTATCGACATACAATTCTAAGCGAAGTCGATCGACCGTTAGTGCGTCAAATGCCATCGCTTCTTCCATTTGGAATTGTCCTGCAACACTCGATGCCGCAATCAAACGCATTAAGTCATCATGTTTCTTCTGATCAGTCGTTGAAAAGCGTAAAATGTATTGCTTGCCTGTTTCTTCGATTTTCATTTCCTTCAATACGTCTTGAAATACTTCAAGGTCGATAATCGTATGGAATTCATTACCGTTGCCGATCATCATTTCATGCATTTCAGGCGGAAATTGAATCCACTCATCCTCACTTTGTACGAACATTCCTTGCTCCGTAATGTAAATTTCTTCATTACTGACCGCGTCTTCCCCTTTACCCGCATCGACGTTAATCGTTTGATGCATAGTGAACGGCTCACGCGTTAACGCAATGTTAGATAGCGTACGCAATTGACGTTCTTCTAATTCGTCATTTTCTTTCATATATTGGTCTAAATAAATTTTCGTATGCATACTTTCATACGTATCGATTTTTTGAAGCATTTTGTCGAATACTTCTTCTTGATCTCCCGTTGAAGAACAGGCAGAAATTATGAATAATACACTGCTTAACACGAGAAATTGAAACATCCTTTTCATCATGAAAAATCTCCTATCTTTTTTAAATAAATGTTTATCCTTTTGAAAACCCGGGTAGAGATTAATCCCCTAACCCCTTAACAATATAAGAGGTCCTTTGACTCGCACGGTGCCACATTCACCGTGCGACTTTTTTTATGCGTTTTGCAGGGCTTGTTGGAACTGCTCTTTCAAACGACTCGACCATTCAATCGTTAATTGTGTTCCGTCCTCTTCATATTCTGTCTCAATGACATGGGCTTCTTCATTTAATAATGAGACGAGATCTCCTCGGTCATAAGGAACCGTTACCGTTTCAATTTCATAATCTGCAAAAATATAACGATTCATTAATTGGAGTAGTTGTTCTAGCCCTTTTCCTTCTTTCGCTGACATCCAAATTTCGTTATCTTGGACGTAAGGGTATGGCATCGATGTCGCATCTGCTTTATTGTAAACGAGAATGGTAGGGATATCTTCCACGCCAACGTCTAACAACGTTTCATTCGTTACATCGATCATATAGCGATATTCTTCATGCGAAACGTCAACGACATGAAGCAATAGATCTGCTTCTCGCGCTTCTTCTAACGTCGAACGGAATGCTTTCACTAAATGGTGAGGGAGCTTCGAGACGAAACCGACCGTATCTGTCAAAATAAACTTGCGATTGTTTGGCAACTCTACTTTGCGCACAGATGTATCCAATGTCGCAAAAAGCATATCTTTTTCAAATACTTCTTTCGCTTCTTCACCGTATATGCTCGTTAGCAATTGATTCATCAATGTCGACTTTCCTGCGTTCGTATATCCTACAATGGATACGACAGGCATACCGCTTCGGTTACGACGTTTGCGTTGCGTTTGACGTTGTTCTTCAGCATGTCGTAAATTGCGGTTAAGCTTCGCAATTTGATCTTCAATGACACGGCGGTCCAATTCAAGTTTCGTTTCTCCGGCTCCTTTGTTTTGGAAACCACCACCCGTTCCTCCCCCTTGACGACTCAATGAAGAACGTAAGCCGACGAGTCTTGGGAGAAAGTATTGAAGTTGTGCGAGCTCGACTTGCATGCGCGCTTCATGCGTTTGCGCACGACGCGCGAATATATCTAAAATTAACATCGTTCGGTCGATAATTTTACATTGTAACTCTTCCTCTAAGTTACGAATTTGCGATGGTGAGAGCTCATCATTTGTAATGATTAAGTTTGCCTCAACCGCTTCATACATACGTTTAATTTCATCTAACTTTCCTTTTCCTACATACGTCGTCGGGTGAATTCTCGGTAAGTTTTGCGTCACTTCTCCTACTACTTCTACTTGTAGCGCTTCTGTTAAGTTGCGTAATTCTTCCATCTCATAGTCAAAGTGAGCGTTGTCATCCTCATTAACAGCGACGAGCAGTGCGAACTCTTCAATATATTGTTCCATCTTGTTCATTCCTTTATCGCTTTTCTCTATCATAACGAATTTTTAAGGACATTGCGAAAATGAGGTCGCTTCTTATATAGACAACAATCGATAAAAAAACTACGGAAAGCGAAAAGCTTCCGTAGTTTCGAGATTTATTCAATTGGGAATACGCGACCACGCTCGTCTTTAAAGACAACATGTTCACGCTTTAATTCTTTCGGTGATTTTAAACCTGCTGCTGCTGCAACACGGTACAATCCTTCACGCATCGTTAAAATATAGTTTGTAACACGATATTGCTTCTCATCGACGACGAGACCTTGTTGTAACTTCGCATCTGTCGTCGCAACTCCTGCTGGACAGTCGTTCGTATGACAGCTTCCTGCCATAATACATCCGACAGAAATCATAAATGAACGTGCTCCTTGTACGAGGTCTGCGCCAAGTGCCATCGCAATCGCCGCTGAGTCAGGTGTCGTAATTTTACCTGAAGCGATAATTTTCACTTTATCGCGAACACCATGTTCTTTTAATGAGTTATCTAAAATCGGAAGTGCTGAACGAAGTGGTAAACCGAGTGTGTCAGCTAAGTCTTGATATGTCGCTCCTGAACCACCTTCGCCACCGTCGAGTGAAATGAAGTCTGGATGACGTCCTGTATCCGCCATATATTTACTTAACTCATCCGCATCTTGCTTACTACCAATTACAATTTTGATTCCGACTGGCTTGCCACCTTCTTCACGAATTAATTCAATGAAGTCGAACATCGATGGGAAATCATCGAATTGACGGAAGCGGTTCGGACTGTTAATTGTCGTATGTGGAACGACGTTACGAATCGCTGCGATTTCTTCTGTTACTTTACTTCCTTCAACGTGTCCTCCACGCATTTTTGAACCTTGAGCGATTTTAATTTCAAACGCTTTAATTTGATCCATCGCTGCTTTTTCTTTCAACATTTCGACGCTAAATTCGCCATCTTTCGTACGGTATCCGTAAAGACCCGAACCGATTTGGGCGATTAAATCTGCGCCACCTTGAAGGTGATAAGGAGATACTCCACCTTCTCCTGTATTCATCCATGAACCAGGTACGTGTGAAATACCACTTGATAATGCAAGAATAGCATTTTGTCCAAGTCCCCCGTAACTCATCGCTGCTTGACCGATAAATCCACGAACGCGGAACGGTGTTTTACACTCTGGTCCAATGACAATCGCTTCTTCTTCTGGAAGTAACCATGGTAAGGCTTCCACTTCTTCACGGTGCTCTTTTCGTGAAAATAAGTTGTCTTCATCAATGACATATTTCATCGTTTGAACGATATCAGTATTATCGACATGTAGTTCTTCTACTTGTGTTGTAAACATCGCGTTACGTAAATAATATCCCGGTTGTGTAAAATCTTTTTTCGAACCGAAACCGATGACATTACTTAAATATTTCCCAGGCATAACCATATGCAAATATTGTTGACGACTGAATGGACGTCCTTCATTGTCTCCATCGAATAAATATTGTCTAAACTCTGGTCCTGTCTTTTCTAAAATATAACGCGCCCGTCCGAGTAACGGGTAGTTTCTCAAAATTGCGTGTTGCTTTTGCTTCCGATCAAAGAAATATAAATAAACAATTGTGACGATCGGAATAATGATGAGAAACAAAATAAGTAAAATTGTCGTAATTGATATACCTTCCAACCAAGCCATTTTTGCACCTTCTTTAATTATTTTTTATTGGGTAATTCCGTTGTATCTCATGTAGTTTATCATGTATTGTAGAGACATAGTATACTAATTTTAAATTAAAATTTTCAGGAGGTTTTCATCGATGATTGACTTACTTACATCCCATACAAGTGTGCGTAAATATACGGATGAACCGATCCCTTTAGAGACAGTTCATGAGCTCGTGCGCGCGGGCCAGCATGCCGCTAGTTCACATTTCGTACAATCGTATTCGATCATTCACGTCATAGACGAAGAGCGGAAAAAGCAATTAGGTGAACTTTCTAAAAACGCTTTCCAAATTAACGGTGCTGCAGTCGTTTTACTGTTTTGTTCAGACTTTCGACGATTAGAAAAAGCAGCTGCTTTGCACGGTGAAACGATCGATTATAGCTATGCTGAAAATACAATTGTCGGAGCGGTAGACGTCGCTCTTTGCGCACAAAATATCGCGATTGCCGCTGAGTCAAAAGGCTACGGTATCTGTTACATCGGTGGTGTGCGAAACAATCCCGATGCTATTAGTGATTTATTTGAGCTTCCAAAAGGGGTTATGCCTTTATTCGCTATGACGATCGGTGTACCTACAAAGCGCAACGAAGTGAAACCACGTCTTCCGTTGCAAGCTGTCCTTCATACAGATGTCTATGATGATGCGAAGTATGATGAACTGTTGCCACAATACGACGAAACGATGAAGCACTACTACGCTGAGCGCAGTTCAAATAACAAAGTGAGCACTTGGACAGAACAAATGACTGATTTTCTAAAAGAACCGAAGCGCACTTATATGAAACAATCTTTAGAGCGTCAAGGCTTCAAGCATCGATAGCCGCTCGAAAGACTCATCGTTTTCACGATGAGTCTTTTTATATTTAAAAGTTTTACGATGACAACGTACCTTTTAAAATTTCATTTAAACTTTAGACTTGTTTTCACATTATAAATAGGTATAAAAGTCTGCATCTCTATTCTACCTATTTTTCATTTGTCATAAACCTTAATTTGTATAAATGACAAATTTTTCATAAGGGTCTGTTACAGATAATTCAATTTCTTGAATCGGTGAAAGCGTCGTGTAACGCTCAATCCAATCACGATATTCGACCGTTTCATAAAACAGTATGATGTAAATCGGCCGTGGATGTTCATGTGCAGAATGCAAAATGTTTGCGACAACTTGCGCAAAAATCTGTACTGAAAAAGGGTTAAAGAAATAAAACATCGTATCCGTTGGCTGTACAACATAACGCTCCGCATGCGTGCGAATCCAATCGATTTTATTTCCTCTCACATTGTGATGAAGTCGGTAGTTCTCTTCATTTTCTTTCGCCTTTTCTAGCAATTGAAAACTACGTTCAATTCCGCAAACAGGATTTCGAAAGTTGTGATGGACATAGATTGGTACACGTCCTTTTCCTGAACCAAAATCGATGAAGCGTCCTGTCGATGGCATGTCAAAAAATTGGAATAAAATATCTAATGCTTCATACGGTGTCGCTTCATAGCGATTGTAATGAGCAGAAGATGCATCCCAATCTTGAATGCCGACAGTTTGAATCGAAAAATAAGCATCTCGTTTTAAATCTGCCGTCATAGATTCCCCCATATTCTACTATTTTGAACATATGATTGTTCGTCTCCTCTATTTTAACGTATTCCCTTTTCTTTTCAATAGGCTACCTGAAGTCACAATATATGAAATTTTAAGATTACAGAAGGACAGTACAAATTACATGTACTTTCGTTTGCATTCCCTTATACTTAAAGTATAAAGATATTACCAACATAAGGGAGAGGACTTTTTATGTTATCAGAAAAATTAGCTACTGCTTTAAATGAACAGATGAACAATGAATTCGACGCAGCACAGTTTTACATGTCAGTCGCAGCTTATTGCGAATACACAAACTATACAGGTTTTGCGAATTTCTATTTAGAACAAGCGAAAGAAGAACGTTTCCACGGGATGAAAATTTACAACTACTTAAACGATCGTGGTGTACGCACAAAATTCCGTGGTATCGCTGCTCCAAAAACTGATTTCGATTCATTGCTTGACACTTTCGAAACTTCTCTCCGCCAAGAAAAAGAAGTGACGAAACAATATTACAATCTTGCCGACCTCGCAATGGAAGAAAGAGAACATGCGACGATTTCATTTTTAAATTGGTTCCTCGATGAACAAGTGGAAGAAGAAGCGTCGTTCGACACACATATCGAGTATTTAAAACGTATCGGTGGAGACAAAAACGCACTCTTCATTTACGAAAAAGAACTCGGATCACGCGAATTTTCAGCGGATGAATAATGTCGACATTTTCTGCCCATATTTATGTAGATTGGGGATCTGAACAACAAAATGAAACGTTGCAACATATCACTTTCTCAAGCGAACAACCTGACTTCATTTATGCATTGGGGCAACTATACTGTTTTCCGAATGCGGAATTACCAATATTTCCAACATATGATGCCCAGTTAAGTACATGCCCTGCAACAATTCAAGCGCTTATGGAAGAGTATATGTATGTGAAAATAATTTCCTTAAAAAATGTGCTCGACTATCGTTGGGATGCCCAAAAGACGATTCGTCTCCATCGAACAAAACCGCTAAAGCACGTTGAACAATTTTCTAGCTATACGATGACAGAAGAAAATGGACTTTACAGTTATATAGGGAAAATTCCTGCTTCTATTCATTTTCAAGACTTTTATCATTTTATACAAAATGTAAATGACATCGCAATTCAACCGAATCAAACAAAACTTTTAATCGGTTTTTCTACAAAATAAATGGTTCCACCTTTTTATTAGGTGGAACCATTTTTATTAATCTTTCAACAATGTTTTATTTAAAATGACGTTGAACACTGACATTAATATCGCGATTGCTAACGCTTGGCCAAAGCCATCAATTACGAAACCCGTTCCTGTAATTTTATTCACTAATAATAACATAAGCGCATTCACAACGAACGAGAAGAGCCCTAATGTTAAAATCGTTACAGGCAAAGTTAAAATATATAAAAATGGTCGCACTAAAATATTAACGAGCGCTAATACAAAGCTCGCAACGAGTGCTGCACCAAAGTCTTCCACGTGAAATGTCGGAAGAATACTTGATAAAATAATAAAAAATAAACCATTTAAAAAAATGCCGCCTAACCATCTCATACGATCTCTTCCTTTCCTATTTATTATATTAATATACTACCCATTTCCAGGGAAATCAAACCGCTTCTACATAGTTTTTCAGGGATATTTTTGGTATGCTGAACAAATAGTACCGTCATCGATAAAGGAGTTTTCATTATGGAATTTTTGGAGTTTGTCGACGTTTTAAATAAACAACTAACGAGCGATTCATTTTTAGCAGGAACGATCAGTCAACCCCGACTACGCTCAAATGAAATTCAACGCATTAAACTTAAAAAAATAGAAATTCAAAACGAACTCATCATTCAATTTGAGTATCA
>JASLHQ010000108.1 GCA_030152265.1 Savagea sp. | reverse complement strand
TCGTCGGAATTTCCACAATAACTTTTCGCAAATTTCGTTCGCGGTCGTTTCTTTAACGCAAGTTAAGCACCGACAGAAAACCGTTTAAATGAGTATTCTATAACTCTCCATCGTATAAAAGTTAAGATGGAAAGAAAAGGTCTTTCGTCGGGCGAAAAAAACATTATTGTGACAATTCTCGACTAATCCTCGCACTGAATGATGTGCATATTTCATAATTAATCGTCTTTAATCTATCTGACCAGTCGTTCACACTAATTTCTTCTTCTTTGTCAATTCCTATAATCGTAACAATTTCTCCTACTGAAATATTTTCATTTACAAGAATCATACACTGGTCCATACAAATCGTACCTATAATTGGATATTTACTTCCTTTAATTATTACTTGCTGTCCTGTTAACTGTCTTCTTAAACCGTCCGCATAACCGATCGGTAATGTTGCAACATACTCTAACTTTTTCGTTTCATATGTGCCACCGTAACTAATTTGAGATTGCGGCGGGACTTTTGTTATCTTCGCCACTTCCGTTGTAAGTGTCATCGCTTTTATTAAACGTATCGGTAATATCGTTTCTACGTAAGGCGATGGGGACAAACCATATAAACTAATGCCGTAACGCACCCCGTCATATACATATTCTGGGAATCTTAACGTTGCGGCACTATTCGATACGTGAACAATTGATGGGCGTTCTGGAAAATATTGAAGTAACTCTTCAAACATTCGAACTTGTTCATCAGTCCACGAACGTTCTTCTTCATCCGCTCGAGCAAAGTGAGTGAAAACACCTTCTATTTCATACGCTGTACTTTTTAATATTTGAAAAGCTCGCTCAATCTCTTCACCAGTTTGTAAACCGATTCGGTTCATCCCTGTATTTAATTTCATATGTAGAATTAAAGGCTCGCGCGGATACTGATTCTCCGCCTCAACAAGCCACTCTACCGAAGGGACAGTGAGTGTAATCTGATGAATGACAGCATCTGGAATAGACTCAACAGGAGAAGGTCCTAAAACGAGAATCGGCAACTTCGTCATTTTGCGCAATCGTAATGCTTCGTCAATTGTTGCTACCGCAAAATAATTCACTTCACTTTCTGACGCTCGCGCCACTTCTTCCATTCCATGACCATAACCGTTCGCCTTCACTACCGCAAAGAAATGACGTATCGGGCGATTTTGTTCCTCATAATAACGTTTAATGTTTTGGATATTTTGGACGATAGCTGAGCGACTAATTGACATACGAGTCGGGCGATAAGATGTCATCATGCTTCACCTTCTTGTAAAACAACTTGCGCCGCCGCTACATGCTTCGTATGCGTAATAGAGATAAACCCATTCACAAGCGTATTTTGAAAATATAAAATAGGCTTTCCTAAACAATCATTTAACACTTCAATTTGTTGAAATGTGCAATTTTCTCCGATACCTGTACCTAAAGCTTTCGCAAAAGCTTCTTTCGCCGCAAAACGTCCCGCTAAATATTCTAATTTTCGCCCGTCGCTCAACATTTGAAATTTCTGTCGTTCTCGCACAGATAAAATACGTTCTGCAAATCGAGCATTTCGCTCATAAATCGTTTGAATTCGGTCTAATTCGACAAGATCTAAACCAATTCCAGAAATCATTTGACCACTTCTTCCTTTTCATTCATGTGTAGACAAAGTATACTTATAGACAATGTTAATCGAGGTGAAATTATGTTTATTCGAAATGAAAAATTAAATGATTATATGCGCTTGTATCCTGTAGTCACAACGTTAATCATTCTCAATATCGTCCTACATCTCATTAAAATAATCCCTGGGATTGGACCGATTATGTACTTGATGGGGATTGGATCTAATGAAATGGTCGCATACGGCGAGTGGTGGCGCTTAATTACCCCTATGTTTCTCCATGCGGACTTCATGCACTTACTTATGAATATGTTCTCTCTATATATCTTCGGCCCCGATTTGGAAAAATTAATCGGTAAGATGAGATTCATTACTCTTTTCCTATTGAGCGGTATTTTTGCAAACGTTGCGACTTACTTTTTACAACCGCTCTCTTACATCCACGTCGGAGCGAGTGGCGCAATTTTCGGTATTTTCGGGGCATTTTTAGCACTCGTCTACTATACGAGAGATAATATTCCACAACTGAAACAAATCATTTTACCAATCGTAGGTATTAGTGTCGTACTCACCTTTTTAGGGTCTAACATTAACCAAACTGCTCATATCGGCGGGCTGGTCGTCGGCTTCATTATCGGGCTGAGCTACTTCCATCCGAAACGCATTATGAGTTGGAAAAAATAATGTTTTATACTTCACTATTATATCACAATTCCAAAAAAACTCCTGTCTTCGCCTTTTGACGAATGACAGGAGTTTTTCATTTATGTTCATACCATTTCATCACTTGTCTCGCTTCTTTTTCATCCATAAATGGAATCTTTGCAACCGTATATGTCATTCCCGATTTAATGTAACAAAGAATTGTACCTACTTGGCGTCGTTGATGAAAATAACTTTGCCTTAAAGTGAGAGACTGAATGCGCGGTCGTAAAACGTAAACCGTTCGTTTCGTAATTTGGCGATACACCGTTGTCAATTGTTGTTTTTCATACGCATAACGCGCTGTTTTAAACTTCCAACGGCCGTGCAAAACGATGACAGGTAATAGCAATAGAGCGAATAATCCGTAAGGGAAAAAGCTGTAACTAATGCCCGCTATGAACGGAATCGCCCAGAAATATTGAATGCGATGGAAGAAATGCTTCCCCCGCTCTGGCACTTTTTTCAACGGTGTTGAAAAATGAAGTTCTGGAAAAATTTCAGTGAGCGGTTCATAAGCAGCGTTCTTTTTCACAAGTGGGAAAATCGCAATGCGCGAGCTTTCTCCCGCTCCACCTGCACTATGCAAAACAATCGTACAGTAGCCGAATAGTTGACGAAATGGGTTTTCTAATATTTCAACACTTTGCACACGGCTTAACGGAACGGTCACTTTTTTCTTCTCGATTAATCCGCGCGTCATAAATAAGTTGTTACGATCTCGGGTTACTCTAAATTGATGGTACGAAATAAAGGTGAGCGCAATCGACAGCAACCACGTGACGAATAACGCCCCGAAAATGACGAGTAAAACCATCGTTAAACCTGAACGGATAAACGTAAAGACTTGTGTATACAAAAACTCAAATGGAATTAAATCGATAAACTGTGTCATAAAAATTAAAAGACCTGACAAAATAACACCGACACCACTTGAGGTCACAGCTAAAATGACGAGATCTTTCCGCGTCATCGTATACACTTCACGCAAGTCATCTTGCGGTAACGCTTCTGATTCGACTTCTACTTCTAAAACGAATGGGTGGAGCGGTTCTCCTTGCTCATTGAAGCGTAACGGTAACGGTCCAATAATTCTTCGCTTTTTCGTCTCTTGAATAAAATATTCGATCGCTTCAGCGGCACCTTTAGATACTGCGGGCAATGCTGCTTCCGCTTCTCCTGAACCGCTCGCTGTTTCGATTTCCACTTTAACGAGTCCAAATATCCGGTGCGCTAATGGCTCGGTATAATTCAAACTTTGAATTCTTTCAAATGGAATGTAGCGTTTGTTTCGAACGAATACACCGCTCTCAATTCTAAGTTCATCCTCTTCAAACCAATACGTAAAACGACTCCAACGAATAAAATTAGCGAGCACAGATGCGATGAATAAAACCGCAAAGCTTGCGAACCCAATCCCTGCCATTATTAAAAAGCCACGCCCATCAAGCCCATCTTTAAAGGCGTTTAAAGCGATCAACACGACAATCGGTAAAATCATTTCACGCAATAAGCGGAGACTAGAAACGAAAATCGTCGCCCAATGTAATTGATAACGTTCGTTCGGATTATACATCGTCTTTCGCCATCCTCGCTAATGTTGAAATACGTCGGCGCAACTCATCTGCTTCATCCATTGCAATAGCTGGTATAATATGAACAGTCGCCGCTGTCGAAATCGTCAAATCTGCTACGCCATGCATGCGCAACAAAGGACCTTGTGTCGTATCAACATGCTGTACACGCACCATTGGAATTAATGTCCGCTTCACAATAAATAATCCTCTTTGAATTTCAATCTCTGCTTCACGCACTTCATACCGTAAACGATGCCATTTAATTTTAGGGAATAAATAAACAAATAAAATAAAGTATACTAATAAAAGTGCTACAGTGATTAAATTATACTGCCAATTTAAATCATTTTTATATAAAATTACTCCGATTATTATCGATAATATAAAATAAATAAAAAATTGAATTAAGGCAGATATTCTCCACACTTTCAAACCTTTTCTCGAAACTTGGTTTTCTAATTCAAAACCCAATCTTAAGTACCACCTTTCTGGAGCGATATATTCTTTTTTACTATTTCTACTGAACAACATGAAGCATATGATTTTTAATACGATAAAGAACGATAGTCTACTATATTAAAAATTTGGAGGCTCCAAAATGAAATCCTCTACTAAAACTATAATCGCTCTTTTTATATTTGTCATCATTCTCGTAAGTGGAAGATTACTTTGGCACTCATACTTTTTCCAAAATGAATCAATTACGATTAACGATGGAGTCGCTAATTTTAAACATTGGGAATTTAATGATCAAAAAACATTTTATTTAGACGGAGAATGGGATTTTTATCCTAACGAATTACTCACTCAAAAAGATATTCAATCTGGATTATACGAAGCGAAACAAATAAATGTTCCAAACGATTGGGGTCCCGTTTTAAACCCGGATACGAATTCAACGTATGGCTTTGGAACATATCATTTAAAAATATTGTTACCATCTAACTTGACTGATGTTTTATCATTGAATGTGACAAGTTTAAGAAGCGCTTCCTCCCTTTATATTAACGATGTTTTAAAGTTACAACAAGGAATCGTTTCGAAAGATGAGGATATATACCAGCCTAAAAATTTACCGAAAACGGTATCTTTTAAAGTCGATGAAATTGACTCTATCGACTTAATTATACAAATCACCAACTTTAAAGATAAACGCGGAGCTGGAATCGTTCGCTCTATTCAATTTGGAACTTTTGAAGGTATTCAAAAAAATGTGACACTTTCATCTAGTCTTCAAATTATAACGGGTTCATTCTTTTATTTATTAGCGATTTTAGCGGTTTTATTAAGAATTTTTTCGATGCCAGATAAACGCCTCACTCATTTTGCAGTCATACTTGTGAGCAGCGCTACTGTTTTATTAATGAGTAGTGAGCAAAAAGTTTTATACTATTGGATTGAACTCCCATACAGTTTAAGTTTTCGACTTGTCAATTTATTGTTATTAACGATTAGTTTTTCATTGTTCACCGTCGCGACTCAAACGTATTCTTCAAAGAATAAAAAGTACTTTTCTATTTTGTACGTGTTCATCTTTATTTTATTCTTATTCGCGTTATTCGCACCGCTACCGTTATTAACTGTAAGTAGCGATATATTTGCAGCGCTATTGGCTGTCATTATATTCTTTAGTCTTTTTTTATTTTTTAAAGAAGCTTCTTTAAATCGTGAACTTGATATTCTTTTAATCTTTGCTTTACTCAGTTTTACTAACCACTTTTTCTGGTGGGGCTACTCGATTCAAACGGGCGTCACATTACCCCACTACCCTTTCGATTTATTGTTAGCGATTATTTTAATTGTCATGACTTGGTTTAAATATTATATGCATTTATATGAAGATGCTGTTCGTTTAACGAAAGCACTTAAACAAAGTGATCAATTTAAAGACGACTTAATTTCAGCTACTTCTAGTAAATTAAGAGATCCTTTGCAAATGATGATTCATTTGACGGACGCCGTATTAACTTCAGAAGAAAATTTATCTAAACGCTCAACGATGGATTTAAATATTACACGTAATATCGGCGATCGATTGACAATCGTTTTAAATGATTTAGTTGATTTCATACATTTAAAAAATAAAACAGCGACATTACAATTAAAACCGACATTAATTCAAAATAAAGTCCAAGCTGTTTATGATTTACTTGCGTTTTCTATCAAGCAAAAAAATATTGAATTTAAAAATAATATACGTGCTGACTTTCCAACGATATATGCTGACCCGCAACGTATCATGCAAATTTTATACAATTTATTGCATAATGCAAATAAGTATACTACTGAAGGTTCGATTACAATTGATGCTAAAACAGACAATGAAAAAGCATATATTATTATTACGGATACGGGCTGTGGAATGACAGAGCAAGTTCAAAAAGAACTTTTACAGTCGTACGAACGAGTGATTGATCAAAATGGTCTTATCGACAGTCATTTCGGGCTCGGTTTGGCAACTTGCCGTTCTTTAATGGACTACCACGGCGGATCTCTCCATATTCAATCGAAAGAAGGAATAGGAACTACTATTACAATTGACTTCCATCTCTTTGATGAAATGAATACACTTTCTACGTTAGAACAATTATCAGATTCTGCGCCTTTTACAAAGGAAATTATCGATCAAAATGAAAGTGAAGAGGCGCACAGTTCAGACGTTATGAAAGTGTTAATTGTTGAAAATGACCCGTTACACTTACTCGTATTAA
>JASLHQ010000081.1 GCA_030152265.1 Savagea sp. | reverse complement strand
AAGAAGTGTATTTATCGAAAATTTAGGAAAACTCGTTCATCAAAAGTTTGTGCAATATTTAGATCCATCGATTGAAATTTTAGAATTGCAAGATGACATTGTTGGAATCCATGATGCTAATGCGATTTATACGTTAAAGTTTTATGGGAAGGAACCACTTACTGTAAAAGCTTCAGAATTAACTCAATACTTATCGTCGGGAACGATTAAAGGTGTCGATTTGTTTATAGAAGCTTATTATGTGATCAAAGACGGTGGATATTTAATCATTGATGAACTGGAAAATCATTTGAATAAAACGATTGTACAGTTGTTGATGCAATTGTTTGTGACAACAGCAAATGCGAAAGGTGCGACATTAGTTTTTTCGACACATTACACGGAGTTATTAGATACCATTGAACGAAATGATTTGATTATCGTCACACAGAAAGAGGAAGGGCACATTCTTTTACATTCTATGGATGAACTGTACGGACGAAAAGATTATAAAAAAAGCGATGTTTTTTTAAGTGGTTATTTAGGCAATACACAACCAGAACAAGAAAAAATGTTAGACGTTTTAACGGTCTTTTACGATATGACGGAGTGAGGCAAGATGACAAATCACGTACGTTTTTCAGAAATCTGCTTATCTGATTATGGAATGATCTTTATACAAGTAGAGGGTGCATCTGAACGAGCGGTTATTGAAATTTTGAAAGCAAACAATGTTTTAAAACTCAATGAAACTCAAATATATCGAGAATATTTGAGACGTGAAAAGGTTCAAGCGATTGAAAGGTATGTCGCTTCTCATAAAAGTAAGAAAAAGAATTTGTTGATTCGTATTGTGGATTCTCCTAATGAAAAGTATAGAGCGAGGCGTCTATTCGCTGATCGTTATGATGTGTGTACGATTGTGACGAATCCAGAGATTGAAGTTTTAATTATCTTTGCGGAAGGGCTTGAAAATAATCGAGAATATTTAAAGTCAGAAAAGCCATCTATTTATTTAAAGACGAAATGGCCGAAGTGGAATCAATATCGTCAACGGCATAAAAGCTTGAAATCAGAGTCTTTTTTCAAAGAATATTTTGCAGATGTTGAAGATTTAATCCGAGCCATTTTAAAGCATAGTCGGAGTAATTCGAATGAATATGATCGGCTGAAAGATTTATTAAAAGATTAATAGATCCCCGCTCCTCGTCGACACGTTCGACAAGGGCGGGGTTTTTGTTAGAGGAAGAAGAGCGGGAGGAGGGAGGTGAAGAGGATGAATAAAATGAAGAACCAGGCAGCAGGGCGGGCGAAGTTGATGGTCCAGCCGACGCCGACGTTTTTTTCGACGAATACGTTATGGTCGTCTTTGTTGAAGTAGAACAGCCCACCTTTCCAATACTTGTCTTGATCCGGCTCGCTAAATGGTGTGCCTTCTTCTTTAAATTGTGCGTTCAATGTGTACATGCGGCGCATGTAGTAGGCGAGACTTCCGAAAATGGCTACCATGTACAAAACAAACGAACCGAAGCTTCCGAGTGTTTCATCGTGTCGCAATATGTTCCAAAACGATACGACGTCCAAGCTTCCGATGAAGAGGACCGTTATGATGTTCATGAAGCCGAGAAATGAGGCGTTCAGTTTGCGTACTTCGAGTTCGCGCTGTAAGCTCATGTCCGATTGTTGGGCTTTCACTTGAATGGATGAATTGAAAATTCCATACGCGATGGCGTACATCATAACTTGCATTCCGATTAAAACAAACGACAGCATAAAGACCGAACCAATCGATTTATCACTCCACGCATCGGGCTCACCTTGAATGTTCCAATGGGTCGGGATTACTTCTGGCAGTTGCGGATAAATGGAAATGGTCCAACCGATGAGTACCGCTGTGATGAGAAGCGGTGGAATAAAGAGAAAGTGCGGAAAAGCACCGCGTTCTTTAAACTTTGTTTCAAAGGCTGACACACGTACGACTTCTACTTGTGTCGTCCATCGCTGTGCTTCTTTATACTGTTTAGTCCGTACATAAAACCGAATGTATAACAACAAACTAACGATTAAATAAACGGTTAAACCGATCATGACGCCGATGCTTTGGGCCATTTCGGAGAGGGGACGTAAAATGAAAAATGTCGCGAGAATGACGATAAGTTGAATGACCGCAACCGATTTCGTATAGTCCCATTTAAATGTGCGCAACTGGTCGTCATCGATGAAAGGTTCTGGAATCGATACGCCAAAGACGCGCGTTTTGCGTTGAATATGGGGCATCGCCATCTGGATGAGATAAATTGGAATAAATGTGAAGAAAAATAGTAAATAAATCATAAGTTTTCCTCCTTTTGGACGTCTCGTTGTAAGCGTTGTAATGTGTCGTGCTCGGATTGCCCCGTCGCGCGACATTCGTGTTGAAATTGACGAAGCAATCGGCGCCATTTTGCCTCCCAAGCAGCTTGATCAAAGTGCGAACGATCGACGACGGCTCGGGCTTTTTTGCGTTGCACGATATACCCTTCATCGGCGAGCTTTTGATAACTCGCTTGCACGGTTTTGACATTCACTTGTAAGCTGCTGGCGAGCGACCGAATCGACGGCAACTCATCGCCATCTTTCAACGTACCTTCTGCCATGAGTCGAATGATTTCATCGGTCAATTGCACGTACAAATCCCGTTCGTCCTCCTCATACAATCGAATGAACATATCATCTCCTCCAATCTGTAACCGTTTAGGTGGTTCAGAATCTGTTACCTTTATAATGACACAGATAAATCGGGATGTAAAGTAATTTATTATGAAAAGAAAAACATTGCATCAGATTTTACTAAGCTTAAAAGCGCTATTTTTACATCTGTACTTATCTTTTGTGTAATATAAGCACGAATGAAAAAAGGGTGGGAATATGAATTTTCTTTCATTACGTGTCCACCGTATTTTACAATCATATTTGGAGTGGTTGACATGACTTCAGCGAGAAAAGTTAAAGATCTTATTCATCATTTAGCCAAAGAAAAAGATATATATACTCCATTACGAAACGATATGATGGAGCGTTGAAACAAGTATACGTTTCAGTTAGAATGGATATAGATAATAAACAGAGAGAAGAGCATAAATTCTACTCTACGCAGCCACAGCCGTTAGGACGCTGGTTGTCAAACAACTTATTTAGTCTTTCGAGAGCCACCCTTATGCTTCCTACGGCGCAGGGTGGCTCTCTTTTTGTCTGAAAAGAGAGTACAATAATACAAGGATTAAACGCATTGATGATGCATTCGCATTTGTATATCGGTGGAGAGAGCCCTCAACAATGATTAGCTGTTGTGAAAGAGCAGGAACATCACGATATGCATGACAGTTTGCTTGAGATAGAGGCAAGTATTTTTTCTCATCATGGATTTCGTATCGGAGATTTACTAAACTTCGACGACTTACCTATGCTCTATGTTTATTATTTGAATGCGATTGACGACATGAAGAGAGTAGCGGTTGCTGCTTTTTTTCTATTTGAAGTAAAATAAATTTCGTTGCAGTGGAGTATATTTTAATGAAAATGTGTTGATTATCGCTCTTCAAAG
>JASLHQ010000069.1 GCA_030152265.1 Savagea sp. | reverse complement strand
CATACGTACACACGTAATCAAGTGTGTACGTATGAATATCAAACTCTGCTGGCAACGGATCAACTTTCTGTTTTAAAATGTCAATATTTTTCATTTTATCTAAACGTAAAAAATAATCTTTTTCATAATCTTCATAACGACACATGACGTAATAATGATTCAATGTCCAAATTAAATAGTACGGATACACTTTACGACGATCACAATCTGTCCCATTAAACGGGATCAATTCTTTATTTAAATTGTATTTGTAATAATCAAATTCAATCGCACGTCCTTGTTCAATCGCTTCAGACACTTGTTCAATATTGTAAAATAAGCTTACATTATACTCTTTTTCTTCATGATCTTTAAATTGAATGCGATTGGCATATTTCGCTGTATAATTTTGACCGACAAGTGCACCGAGCTTCTGAATAAGTTGCTCACTATACACTTTCGGAATGAAACGAGAAGAAGCGACCGCATCACAGAGCATTTTTACTTCAGACTGTTCAAAATTACTGCGCAAATAATATTTACGCCCTTCTTGTATAAGTTCATATGGAAAAATAGGTTCTTTTAAATCTTCGCTATGTAAATGTAATTGCTTCAAAATCTTTAAATGTTTCGACACAGTTCGTCGGTCGAGCTTTTTTTCCAAATCAAAATCTTCTTGTATATATTCCATAATATCTGTTGTCGTCAATAACTTGTCGCTATGACTATATTTTTTCAAAACGAGTAACGTATATAACAAGTATGTGCTATGACTATCCATCTCTTTCACCTCCTCATCAGTATAACAAAAAACGAGAGCATCAATGCCCTCGTTTTTAAGATTGCTGTTCTTTTTTCAAAAATTGGTCAAATAATTGTTTTGCTTCTTCTTTTGTAAAAATACGGTCAATCAATTCTTTTTTTGAAACGTTCGGGTCGAGAATCATTTCTCGTTTCACACGATAACTTAGTTCCGAAACCGTCAAACCGAGCGCTGTCGTAATAGCACTAGCGACCGCTCCGTTAATGACACCACCTGCGACAGTTCCGACACCTGGAATTAATTTGGCCACTTGGGATACAGCGTAACGACCGAATTGCGATACGACTTGTCCGAGTCCAAGTGCCCCGACAATCGTTTGTATTTGGCGCGTTAAACTGCCAAGGTCGTATCGCTGCATCGCTTTCGATAACATTTTCGCTTGATTCGCTAACAATATCGGCCCGTCCGCGAAAGGAATCGGTGTAAAGCCGACTGCGAAAGCAATGCCGACGTGACGACGAATTGACTTTTCCACTTCTTCTTTCACTTTTTCCAACTCAACAAATTGCACTTGACGCTCACCTAATTGATGAACAAAAACATTCAATTCATCAATTGTGGAAATATGAGCGTATTCAATTTGTTCCTTCTCCCACTGCTTTTGTCTTTTTTCAGAAATACTTACCTGGCCTACTTGCAAAACGATTATTTGTTTATGAAGAGATTTCAAAAAAGCTAAAGTTTGAGCATCGATCTCTTTCCATTGTTCATTCGATTGAATCGTATAGATGAGAATATCTTCGCCCGCTTCACTGTACTGCTGAACACGCTTCGAGAAATTTTCGTATGTCGATTCATCTGTATATCCTTGAACGATCGTTAGTGCAAAACGTTCACCATCTAATGCGGCTAATCGCTCATAAATCGCTTCCACTTGTTGCCCGACGACCAAAATCTTTAACTGTTGCATATTCATTCCCCCTCTTGTTTTATATACCCTAAATAATGAAAATCAATGCAACAATTAAAAACAATATGCATTGACGAACTTTAATATAAAGTCACACCTTTCCCTGTCAAAATACTTCGCACGATATGTTTCGGGGAGTTTTGGCCTTCCGACACGATATTCATCGGGTGTTGTTTCGGAAACAGTTTTTTCGTAATTTCATCGATTGTATATCCACGATTCGCTTCCTCTTGTACACGTTCCGTCAACTCTAGCCAATAATTAAGTTTCTTTTCAAGTGCTTGTCGCCCATCTTTTAAATACCCTTGATGATGACAAAATGTCGTCTCGAAATCTTGTTCTAATAAGTATTGTAAAGATTGAATATGTTCGGGGACAATTTCAAATTCAAATAAACTTTTCGGACGTGGTTGAACGAACAAGTCTCCTGTGAACAAAATTCCTTCCGATGCGTCATATAACGCTACATGATCGAAGGAATGTCCAGGTGTATACATCACTTGTAACGTTCGTTTCCCCGTATCGAATGTTTCTTTGAGCGGTTTCGTTTGAAACGGTGGTCGCTTTCCCCAAAATTGTTCGCGATACCACGGAATGTCAGCTTCATTGGCACAAATGTTTTGACCGAGTGGATGAATCCACTGTTCGTATCCTAGCTTCTCAAGAGCCGCTCCATTTCCTGTATGGTCTTCATGATGATGCGTATATAAGACACGGTCCACTGCTGAATTTGTAATAATTTCGAGCGATGGCTTCTCTAAACGATACGGACCGCTGTCGATCAATGTATTGTCAATCATATAAAAATAAACGTCCATTTGCATATTGCCAATCGTTTTGACAGTTTGACAAACGGACGTCACCCCTTGAATCATTTCAACGTTCATACACTTTCTCCTTTCTGAATGATTATTCATTCATTATAACGTATTAAAAAACGACATTCAATGTGAATGTCGTTCTTCATATGCTAACAGTTGTTCTTTAAACGATAATCCTCCACGGTATCCAACGAGTTTACCGCTTTTTCCGATGACGCGATGACACGGGGTGAGAATCATCCAAGGATTTTTATTGTTCGCGTTACCAACTGCTCGATATGCGTTCGGCTTGCCGATTTGAATCGCAATCTCTTCGTACGTGCGCGTCTCTCCGTACGGAATCGTTCGCAACGCCTGCCATACCGTCTGTTGAAACTCAGTTCCTGTCGCAACGAGCGGTACGTCGCACGGCGTAGTGTCTCCTTCAAAATATTGCGCGAGCCATGCTAGACATTCGTTCGTCCAATGATTGCGTTCGCCACCTACAGCTTCTTCTGTAAATTCTACTTTTTGAATGCCTACTTCTGTCGCTTCAATCGCAATTCGACCGATTGTCAATTGTTCTACCCACCGCAAACTGTTCACCTTCTTTAATAAATCATTTGTTGTAAATCTCGTAATGCGGAAGTTGTTGTGAGTGTAAGAGGCTCAGGCAAATCGTCCAAGGCGAACCAACCGATCGCTTCATGTTTGTTCGGCTCCATATTGCGCGGTTCTCCTTTCGCGATTTTCGCCAAATACGTAGGCGCTACCCAGTGTGCTTGTTCGTCAGGTAAAATGTGATTCGTAACGCCGACGAGACGAATGAGCTCAATGGATACCCCTAATTCTTCCTCGATTTCACGAACGATCGCTTCTTCAATCGTTTCCATCCAATCGACTTTCCCTCCTGGTATACTCCAAGCATACATTTCTGGGGATTTTAATCGTTTTAATAATAAAATCTCACTCGCTTCATTTAAAATGACGGCTCCTACACCGACACGTGGGTTGTTCATTTCGGTCACGCCTTTCTTTGAAATTCATTTACATTGTACGCTCTTTTCGTTATATTGTCAGAAGTGAGGTGTTCAACAATGGATCCATTTGTACAGTTCGTCATCATCCCGTTCGTCATCGTTTCAATCAGCGTTGGTGTGACGCTCCTTTTAAAGCGTGTTTGGGTAGCCCCCATCCTCGCCTTTCTTATAAATACGGTCATCAACTATGTGAAGTTTCAACAAAGTGACGCGACAGGACAAATTTCGCGCGAGCAGTTGTTTGAATGGTCATTCGTCACGGCATTGATCGCGACGATTTTCGCCCTTTATTTATTTTTATCGATGACGATTTTAGCACGCCGAAGAGCCGCGCTCGATGCAGTGAAACGAAAAGAGACAGAGTCGAAATAAACCGACTTTGTCTTTTTTATTTCACGCGTAAATTGAGTAAAATCGAGCCATCCGCTTCTTTGAAATGCTTGCCGTCCGCATAATGTAAAGTGACGATGTACATATAATGTCCGGACTGTTCAGGCACTTGAAATGCTTCTCCCCCATCTTCTAAAACGCGCTCCGTCTTTAACGATTCGACATCAATGACGCGATCGACCGTTATTCTTTTTGCGTGTTCACCGTACGTCAATTCGCGAATTTCAATCGTTTCGCCTTGAGGGACATCGATGACATTTAACGCTTCAGGTTCCCAACCGACATCGGTACATGTCGCTGCTTTTTCTAAACTGACACATTGACTCCCTAACGCATAGAGCTGCATCTGCTCTACTTGTTGCGGAACGACATCCCCCGCTACAATGACTTCAAAATCTAACAAGTCCACTTCTTCATACGCCCCTGATTGACAAGCCGTCAATACGAATAAGAGGCTAAACAATAGAAATCTTTTCATAACTACTCTTCCTTTCTCCTTTTCTATTGTAATAGACTATCCTAGTGCAGAAAAGTTACAATTTCATTGCATTTTTGACTTCTTCCTTTTATTTAGTATAATGCTAATGAATATGGAAATGGAGTGAATTCATTGGTTGCTGCTCATTATGAAAAACAGTTAAAAATTAAAACGACTGGATGGCGGAGTGACTTAAAAAAATCAACACATCATCACCGATATGAACCGACGCCGTATGAAGCGTTAGACGAATTGTTTTACGAATACGACCTGCAAGAAGATGCAGTACTCGTCGACTTCGGTAGTGGGAAAGGACGTGTCCCTTTTTACGTCCATAGCCGTTTTCAAAACCTCGTCAAAGGAATTGAAATGAGTGAAGAATTGCATGCGAAAGCATTGCTTAATAAAGAAACATTTCGCACACGCATCCGTCGTGGGAAAGGGAAAATTCGCTTTAAACAAAAATTCGCAGAACGTTATACGGTCAAAAAAGAAGATACTCACTTTTACTTTTTCAACCCGTTCACTGTCGAGTTATTCCAACAAGTCGTACAACGAATTATCGCTTCTGCGAAAGAACATCCGCGCGAAATCGACATTATTTTATATTACCCTACCGAATCATACATTCGATTTTTAGAACGAAGCACCCCGTTTCGCGTAACGCAAGAAGTCGTTGTGCCCGGTCTTTACGAAAAAGACGATCACGCGCGATTTTTAATTTATCGGATGAAAAAACGACAAACGACGTAAAGAAATGCAAAACGAGAGTACATGGCATGAACACCTGTACTCTCGTTTTTATATGTGTCATCTTTTAAAATTGGAGTTGTAATTGAATCGGCTTTTCATCGCGGAGCACCGTCGCTGTCACGACATCTCCTTCTTTCACATCTCGATATAAAAACTTACGTAAATCGTACATCGATTCAATTTCGACATCGTTTAATTTTTTAATGATGTCGCCTCGTTGCATTCCTGCTTTTTGTGCGATAGAACCCGGTTCTACTGAGTCGACGCTAAGTCCGGTAATGACTTCACGGCCTTGCAAAGCAGCATAAGGATTCGCATATTGACTTAAATCAATGACGCGTACGCCAAGCATCGGACGCTTAATTTCACCGTTTTCTAACAATTCATCGACGACCGTCTGCACTTCTTCACTCGGAATCGCAAAGCCGAGCCCTTCTACTTTTTCACTCGCGATTTTTAACGTGTTAATGCCGATCACTTCGCCTTGTAAATTTAATAAGGCGCCCCCACTATTTCCGGGGTTGATTGCAGCGTCCGTTTGTAAAACGTTTAATTCCCAGTTTCCTTGTGACGTTTCGACAGGAACTGTTCGGTCCAGTCCACTAATAATTCCTTTCGTCACAGTACTCGATAAATTTAAACCGAGCGGGTTTCCAATGGCGATGACATCTTGCCCCATTTGAAGGTTTGTCGTTTCGCCGAATGGTAAAGGTTCCATGCCGTCAATCGTAGCAATTTCGAGCACGGCTAAATCCGTCAACACGTCCGTTCCGATCAGTTTCGCTGGGACGCGTTCACCATCATGGAGAGACACTTCAATATTCATCGCTTGTTCGATGACGTGGTTGTTCGTCACAATATACGTTTTGTCACCATCTATTTTATAAATGACACCTGAACCGACGCCTTGTTCAACTGTTTGTTGTTGGAAAGGATGTTGGCCGTAATTGACGACACCGACAACACTCGGCGACGCTTTTGTGATAATGTCACTTAAGTTTTGCGTCGCATGATTCACTTGTGTCGCTTGTTCACTTTGCTGCTTCACTTGTTGATCGACGACTTCTTTATTTTGTTCATCCGGATGATTTGTATTTAATAGGTCAAATTGCGTGACGCCAATCAATGTAAAAGCGGAACCTAAAACACCCGCTCCAATTAATTGTACTGCTAATTTTCCTGTTTCTTTCGCCATAACGATCTCCTCCGTCTCGTTCTTATAGTTTCATTATAAAGCCGTTATATGTCAGCTGTATGACAAACGCTCTTTATTTTTGAAAAATTAAACGAAAAACCGTTCCTCGTTCGTCACTTCGGACAAGGTGTAAGTGACCATTCATCGAATGCGCCATCATTTGCGCAAGCGGCAAACCGAGACCGAACCCACGACTTTCGAGCTTCTCTTGTCCTCTGAAAAATCGCTCGAAAATATACGGCTGTTCTTCCTCCGGTATTCCTTTCCCTTCATCGATGAAATAAAAACAATGTGCGTCACTTTCATTTTCGTACACGACTTGTAATGCCCCTCGTTCCTCCATAGCACGCACGCTATTATTCCATAAGTTTTTAATGATTTGTTCGAGGCGTAAACGATCGACCGATAATAAAACAGGGGTTTCCCAAAGTTTAATCGTTACGTTTGGATAAGTCGCTTCATACATATGAGCGAGGCGTTCTATCACTTCACGCACATCGAGCACTTCTAATTTAACGTGCACGCGCCCGGTCGCAAATGTGTTAAATTCGACTAAATCATCGACGAGGCGCTTCATTTTTTCTCCTTCTTCTAACGCATATTCGACGAACTCCGCACGTTCTTCTTCAGGTACGATATCGTCACGCAATGCTTGCAGTAAGCTCGTCATCGATGTGAGTGGCGTCTTTAATTCATGGGTCACACCCGCAAGCAATTCCGTTCGAACCGATTCGAGCTGTTGCAGACGGCTCGACATCGCGTTAAAGGACTCCATCAACTCGACAAGTTCAAGTTCTTTCACCGAATTCGTATTTAAATATTGTTCATATTCGCCGCGCTCAATCGCACGTGATGCTTCAACAACAGTCGCAATCGGCGCTGTTAAACGGCGAGAAATGAACGTAATAACGATGAATCCGATGACAGCCAAAGCGATGATAAAAATGAGAAATTGCTGATAGCGACTCGAATCGAGCGCTGTCAGCATCGATTTCTTTTCTAGCATGACGACATACCCAATCGTCTCGTACGCTGTTTCAATCGGACGTTTCACGATGAAAATCGGATCTTTCCCTTTCAGTTGCGACGTCCCGACAGGCGCTTGTAAAATTCGTTCATCCGCGACATATGTGCCAATTAGCTGATGCTGATTCGCTAAACGAATAATGCCTTGCCGATCCATCACATACATCGTCGGTGTTCGTTTCATCGCTACGAATGAACCATTTTGTGTGAGAAGTGGTACGGTCGTCATATCTTGAGGTATGGCATTCGGATTGCCGTGCGCAATCGCTTCTGTCGCATCGACTGCTAAAGCGTCCATTAAACGAAGACGGTCATCGAGCGCATTTTGTTTCAACCAAGAAGATGCGACGAAACCGATAATCAGTAATCCAATCATTAACACTGCAAAAAACAAGAGCGACCAGTAGCGGCTCATCGGCCATTTACGCGGGGACATGGAATTGATACCCCGTGCCACGAATCGTCTTAATTTGTCCTTCTTCCGCTGGCCAATCGCGTAACGCTTGACGAATACGTTTCACCGCTACATCGATCGCCCGGTCGCTTCCTTCATAAAAATTTCCCCAAACATGTTCAATAATTTCTTCACGCGTAAACGTCCGGTTCGGATGCCGAGCGAGAAAAGCTAACATCGCAAAATCTTTCGGTGTTAAATCGATTGTGCGACCATTTAATGTAACGATATGCCCTTCTGGAACGATAACGAGAGAACCGTAGACGAAGCGCGGTGGTACAATCCGTTTAAAAATCGCCTCCATCCGCAAGACGACTTCTTCCGCTTCAAACGGCTTCGCAATGTAATCGTCTGCTCCTTTTTTTAATCCTTGAATGCGATTCGGTGCATCCCCGAGCGCCGTCAGCATAATGATCGGCACATCACTTTCTGCCCGAATTGTTTCTAAAACGGTCCACCCGTCCACAAACGGCATCATAATATCTAATACGAAACCGTCAACGGCATGTTCTTTCCAAAAGCGCAACGCTTCTTCTCCGTTTTCTGCTTGCAATACGTCATAACCAGCACGCTCAAAATATAGCGTTAACACACGGCGTATCGGCATTTCATCTTCTGCAATTACGATCGTCGGCATCGGTCTTTCTCCTCCTCATAAGTTCTTTCTATTAGCGTAATGAAAGTTCGTCAATTTGTCTAATGAGAAAAAGCGCACAGTGCGAAACTGTACGCTTTCCTTTATGGACGCTTCTTCAATAAAGCGAGCGTCTCTTCAAATTCCTGTTCGATCTGGTCGTTCTTTGTATAAGTTTTGCGACTAATGAGTATCGCCACAAGCAAGTTTAAAATAAACGCTGGAATAATTTCATACATAGCGAAAATTCCTGTATCCACAGGCGTATAATGCCAAATGAAAGCAGTGATCGCACCGACAATCATTCCGGCAATCGCTCCTTGTGAAGTGAGACCGCGCCAATACAACGACAATAAAACGATCGGTCCGAATGCTCCCCCGAAGCCTGCCCATGCGAAGGCTACGAGTGATAAAATCGACTCATTGTTCGGCCATGCAAGCAATAAAGCGATAGCCGAGACGAATAAGATCGCAACACGTCCAAGCAACACATAATAGCGGTCTGGACGATGACGCTTGAAAATTGCTTTATGCAAATCTTCGACGAGCGCTGAAGATGTCACAATTAATTGAGACGAAATCGTGCTCATGACCGCTGCAAGTACCGCCGCTAAAATAACTCCTGCGATAATCGGATGGAACAACACTTGCCCCATGACGATAAATACAGTTTCAGGGTCAATCGCTCCGATGCCTTCTCGTTGTGAAAAATACGCAAGGCCGACAAATGCGGTAAAGGTCGCACCAATCAAACTTAACAACATCCAACCTGTGCCGATACGACGAGCACTTTTCACTTCATCTAACGATTCAATCGCCATAAAGCGCACGATAATATGCGGTTGACCGAAATAGCCGAGCCCCCATGCGAGAGACGAAGCAATTCCAGCAAATGTGACAGCACGCACTTTGTCAATGCCCGCTAAATAATCACCGAGGACAGAGCCCGCTTCAACCGAAGAGGTCCAACTAAAATGCGCCGGATTGAGCGACACTATAATTTCTTTCACTTCAGCCCATCCACCAAAATAGATGACGCCACCGATCGGGACGAGAATTAAAGCGAAAAACATAATGAGCCCTTGGAAAAAGTCCGTATAACTCACCGCTAAAAATCCACCGAATAATGTGTACGCAATGACGACGACAGCAACGGTAATTAAACCGACGTGATAATCGAGGCCGAACGAGCTTTCAAAAAATTTCCCGCCTGCGACCATTCCACTCGATACGTAAAACGTAAAAAATAGTAAAATGACGAGCGCTGTCACCATTCTTAAAATATTCGACGAATCTTTCAAACGGTTTTCCAAATAACTCGGGACAGTGATCGAATCATTCACTTCCGTATATGCTCGTAAGCGAGGAGCGACGAGCAACCAATTGACATACGCGCCGACGAGCAAGCCGACACCCATCCACAATTCACTCGCTCCATATAAATAAATCGCACCAGGCAAGCCCATTAACAGCCAACCTGACATATCTGCAGCTCCCGCACTTAAGGCGGTTACTCCTGGACCGAGCGAGCGTCCTCCGAGCATAAAATCTGTTAAATCTGTAGTTTTCTTATACGCATACCAGCCAATCCATAATAACGCGACCATATACAAAAGAAGCGCAATGAATTGGTACATCTGTTCCGACATGTAAAAAGTTCCACCTTCCCAAATGACGTCAGCTCGTTCTTTTCATGTACGGCGAGAAACGTACGAACGGCTCACTTAATTTGGCATTTCAAAACGAATATCGCTCATCGCTCTATAAGAGAGTGATAAGTGTAACATTTTGCGAAGCGTAAAATGTGAGTCCGTGCTCCCGAACAACAAAAGCAGACAAACGATACGTCCTTCGCCTCAAAATGTCTCGCGTTACCCATTCTTACACACTTTCACACGTCGTTCAAAGAACATTTAGAGAATGAATTTTGCAAAAATTTATCGAAACGCTATCATATAAAGGACTCTCGCTTTTTCTTGAAAAATGGAAATAAAACTTTTGTACTATACTTAATCGCTTTAACTGCCGATCACTTTCAAGCCGATGACAGAGGCGATAATAAGTGTAATAAAGAAAATACGCTTAACATCTTTCGATTCTCCGAAAAACAACATTCCTACGAGTGCGCCACCCGCTGCCCCAATTCCTGTCCAAATGGCATAAGCGGTCGCCATCGGTAACGTCATAAGTGCGACTTTCAATAAAGCGAAACTAATCGCAAAACTACCGATCATATAAACGACAGAACGTAAATTGCGCTGTTGATGAAAATAAGAAATCATCATCACCCCTAACACTTCAAATAAACCAGCGAAAATTAAGACGACCCAAATCATATTATCCCTCCTCCGATACGCGTTTTAAACCGACGATGCCTGCGAGCAATATGGCGACAAATAGCGCTTGTAAAAAGCTCCACTCGCCTCCGAAGACGATATTTTCCATCAAGACCGTTCCGACTGTGCCAATCCCAACGAAAACGGCATATGACGTGCCGACTGGCAACTTCTCTCCCGCCATAATCAAATAATAAAAGCTAATGTAAACAGCGATCGCCGTCAATCCCCATTGCCACCAAGTTGTCGAGTGCGTTAAACCGACAACCCAACCGACTTCAAATAAACCAGCGACGACAATTTTCAACCATTCTTTTGCCATGATTTTCATTCCTTTCTACATAGAAAAAAGCCTAGGACATATGACGAGTCATATCTCCCAGGCTTTTCTCCTTCCGTGTACGAAGTTTCCTTCGCGCATTCTCTCGGTCACAGACAGCGATAGCTCGGAACCCTAGAATGCTTTTCACTATGAAATTATGTTCACTATAGCACATTCATGCAATAAATGCTGACTATAGACCTTTTTCTTGAAGTAATTCGACTGACGCTTTTTCAAAGTCATCTAAGTCGTCCGGTGTACGGCTTGAGACGAGTTGATTTTGGCAGACGAAAACAGATGTGTCGTGCAATTTTGCACCTGCGTTTTCTAAATCGACTAAGATCGATTTGTATCCTGTAATGTCGCGACCGTCTAATGTTTTCGTATTAATTAACAGTTGAGGACCGTGACAAATTGTGAAGACAGGTTTCATGTCATCCATGAACTGCTTTGCAAATTCAACCATTTCGTCGTCTGCACGTAAAATATCGGGTGAAAAGCCACCTGCGATAAAGAGTGCATCGTACGTACCGTAATCGGCATCTGCTACTTTCACATCGACTTGTACTTGTTCGCCATGTTTACCTGTTACAGTGCCTTCTTCAAGCCCTACTACTTCTACTGTATGGCCTGCATCTTCGTATGCTTTTTTCGGACGTGTAAACTCAATATCCTCAAACTGATCTGCGAGTACTGCTGCGATTTTTGCCATGTTATATTCCTCCTCATATTTTTGAACCATTGTATGTATACCACCTTCACTTCCTTTTAAACATCTTTCTCGTCGCGGTTTGTTATAATGAAGAAAAAGGAGGAGAACTACGATGGATATTGCGATTGTCGGTGGTGGCATTGGAGGCTTAGCAACAGCGGTCGCTTTAAATAAAATTGGGATTTCGACAACAATTTATGAAAGCACTTCTTCTTTCAAACCGTTAGGCGCTGGGATTGGCATCGGTTCGAATGCGATGCTCGCCTTGCAACAAATGGAAGTCGGAGAATCGATTTTAGCGCACGGCTTACCGCTCCA
>JASLHQ010000229.1 GCA_030152265.1 Savagea sp. | reverse complement strand
GATATTAACCGCAATAAATTAGAAAAGCGGAAAGATGATTATATTTATTCGTTGCCGATTGATCAATTTGCGATGCATATTCATTATGAACCAGGCACAGAATCAATCAATATGCAGTTATCGGAAGGCGTCTATAAAATTCGAGATTTAAAGGTAGAAAAATTACCGCTCGCTCCTTTAGCGAATCATGCTAAACGAGCGAATGATTATGCGTTCGATGTCGTCTCCTTCAAACAAGATACTGTCGAATTGACGGGAGAAGCGAAAGAAAATGGCATGCTTGTGACGACGATTCCGACGAGCCGCGGTTGGACGGCGACAATTGATGGTCAACCTGTCGAAACAAAAGAAGTGAACGAGGCCTTTATCGGTATTCCTGTCGAACGTGGCAAACAAACAATCGTACTCACGTACAATAGCCCATTTTTACGTCTCGGCTTTGGCATTTCGGCAATCACCTTACTTCTCGTCATCGCACTCCACTTTTTCACAAAGCGAAAAAAATAAAAAGAACGGCTTCTTTCTCTCACGAATTCGAGAAGGAAGGCCGTTCTTTATTTTTTAAAAGCGAAAAATCGCTGTCCGAAATAATTGATGAAAGTGAATAACACCATACCGACGAGCATCGCGATATTTTCTTGCACGACGACTGTCGCATCACGCAAAATAAATAAAACGAGCGGTTTCGCTAATCCGTAAGCGACGAAATAACTAAACGCGATATTCATCGCAAATCGCAACATAGAACGCAACGTCTCGCCCTCATGTTGAAACGTGTAATATTTATTTAAAAAGTAACTTAAAATACTCGTTAAAAAATAGTTCATACCTGAAGCGAACCAATACGAAGCGGAAGTGAAATTGTATAGGCCGAACATGATCGACGTCCCGACAATCGTATTGATAACGCCGACGATAATAAAACGGTACATCGACGCATCGAAATATTTACGCATCGCGCTCACCTTTCGTCCGCTTCGAAATTAAATAACGTGGACGTCTTTTCGTTTCTTCGTAAATTTTAGAGATGTAATATCCGATAATTCCGAGGCTCATCATAATGATACTTCCAATTCCGAGAAGTAGTAAAATAACGGTCGTAAATCCTTCTAATGAGTTTCCAGATAAAAACTGACCGAGCGAATGAATACCGAGCCCGACAGAAAATAAAAGAAATAAAAATCCGACGAGTGTTACAATTTGCATCGGTAATGCCGAAAATGACGTAACATTCGAAATCGCATATTTCATCAATTTAAAATAAGACCATTTCGTCTCCCCATCGTGACGTTCTTGCACGTGAAATGGAATCGTCGTTTGATTGTATCCGAGCCAATACGAAAGCGCTCTGAAAAACAGTTGGCGTTCAGGCAATTGCAAATACGCTTCAATCGCTTCACGATCGAGCAATTTAAAATCTGAAGAATGTTGCATGTCAAAGCCAGATGCTCGGTGAATCATGCGATAAAACAGTTTGGAGAACGTTTTATAAATAAAACCTTCATCTCCACGCGACGCTTTTACCCCTTCTACAATTTGATATCCTTCCTCCCATAATCGATACATTTCTACTGCTGTTGCAGGAGGATGTTGAAGGTCGACATCCATCACGATGGCACAATCTCCCGTCGCTTCTCGCAACCCTGCTAAAATGGCCGCTTCTTTTCCGAAGTTACGCGATAAATGAATGCCTTTAATGTTTGGATTCATCGTATGCATTTGTTCAATTTTCGTCCACGTTTGATCTGTTGATCCATCATTGACGAACAATAATTCATATGGAATTTCTTCCTTCGTAAACAATTCACTCAATACAGCGGCCGCATGTTCAACGACTGCCTCTTCATTGTACGAAGGTAATATGACGGAAAGTAATGACATCCATCTACCCTCATTTCTATTCGTTGCATTTTATTGAAGCGCTTGCTTTGCGCACAATAGACGGTATCATTATACCATAGGATAGAGAAAGTTCTCACGATTCGAAAGGAGAGTATTATGCGTATTCCGTTTATTTATTTAGTCCGCACGATTGCAGCTTTCGCGGTCGTCATGGTTCATACATCTGCTATTTATGTCTCCCCTCCTAACTTCGGGAAAATGTGGTGGGTCGCGCACACGTTAGACAGTATGTCGCGCATTGGGGTGCCTCTTTATTTTATGATTACAGGAGCTGTTTTTTTACATAGACAAGAACCGATGTTACTGTTTTATAAAAAGCGAGCGAAACGAATTATTCCAGCTCTCGTCTTTTGGAGCCTCGTCTATTACTCCATCGTAACCGTTTGGGATAAAGGCGTACTGTTTGAATGGAAAGATTATTTCGTACGTTTATTAACGAACGGACATTATTTTCACCTTTGGAATTTATATGCCTTTATTTTAATTTATTTGTTCACACCGATTTTACAACACGCTGCGAAACATATTCCGAATGCACACATTAAATGGTACGCTCTATTATCTGGAGGACTGCTCACGTTGAATGGGACGTTAAAGTTATTCGACTTATCGATTCCTCTTTATTCGAATCCGTTCGTTTCAGCCGTTGCTTATTTATTGCTCGGGTATGCGATTGCTCACGAACAATTGCGTTGGCGCGGTATCCATTGGATCGGACTCGGTTCATTATTGTTCATCGTTTTCGGAACGTATTTTATTAGCTTTCCAACTGGTTCATTCAATGACTTATATTACAGTCGCTCTGGTTTACCGGTCATGCTCATTGCCGTTACTGTTTTTATTAGCTGTCGAACATTTGCTGAAAAGTACCCTCACGTTGCAGACTGGCGAATATTTAAAACATTCTCCAATGCGAGCTTCGGCATTTATTTAGTTCATCCGCTCATCATCTATTTCGTATTAGAACGCGCTCCCGAGCATTGGTTCCAATACGGTTATGGCGTTGGAGCACTCGCTCTATTTTTCGGATTCGTTTTCATAACGAGCTTTGTCATCTCAGCTATTCTTCAACGCATTCCTTTACTCAATAAAACGATTTAAATAAGCAACGATAAAAAAGAGTCGATTCACGATTAAGTGAATCGACTCCTTTATATAAATGAACTTAAAATATATTATTTTGATTGTTCGACTTCTTCTGGAAGAGATTGTTCAGCTTCGATTTCAACAGCTGGTTCTTCCACTATTTCTCGTTCTTCGCTAGATGGCTGTTCCTCTTTTTGCTCTTTCGATTCAGAAGGTTTTACTTCTTGCTCACTCGGTTGCTTCGCTTCTTCTTCAGGTTGAACCTTTTCAGATGGTAATACAGATAATGCTGCTTCCCCACGTCGAATGAAGGCTGATAATTGAGCTCGCGATACTGTACGATACGGTTGGAATTTCCCTTGAACACCTGTCGTAATTTCGAAGTCCTTCAAAGTTTGAACGAACTGAGCGAATTCTTGAGATGCTTGAATATCCGTAAATGTTCCTTCTTGCCATTCAGATACTGGCAAGTTAAATAAATGAACGATAATTTTTGCCATTTGGCTTCGTTTTAACGGTTCATGTGGACGGAAAGTTCCATCTGAATAACCTGTCACTCCACCGTGTTGAACGAGTAATTGAATCGCATCATAATACTCATTCGTTACCGCAACATCTTTAAACTGTTGTACTTTTTCAGTCTCTTCGTTTTTCAATCCGAGAGCTAACGTTAACATTTTAGCTGCTTGTCCACGTGTCACGTTGCGATAAGGTTTAAATGATCCGTCTGGGAAACCTTTAATAACCCCACGCTCTTTTAAATTAATGACATAACTATAAAAGTAATCTTTTTGATACACGTCTGGGAATGGTTGATTCGCTTCTACTGGTGGTTTCGGTTTTTCTTCTACTGGCGGCTTAGGCTTTTCCTCAACAGGTGGCTTCGGTTTTTCCACAACGGGTGGTTTCGCGTGAATTGGTAACTTCAATTTCACACGTTCCGCAAATTGGTTTAAAGATAAGCCTGGATTAATGCCGAGTCGTGGAACGAATAATGGGTCCGTTCCTAACTTCGTGAGACCTGTTTTTGTCGTATAAGCGAGGCGAATGCCACTCTGCTTCAATAAGCGTGCGGAGCGGTGATCA
Source organism: Savagea sp. (assembly GCA_030152265.1). Taxonomy (GTDB): domain Bacteria; phylum Bacillota; class Bacilli; order Bacillales_A; family Planococcaceae; genus Savagea. The sequence goes on along the minus strand of JASLHQ010000229.1, from coordinate 4,442 downwards.
GTCTGTCCAAACGGATAAGCGAAATAAGGTGTGCCATTGAGCGCTTCTCGATTCAGCTTCAAATCCGCAAGAATTTCTGCGTCACTCTTTACGACGAAAGAGCTTTTATTTTGTAAATTTAAATTGTGTAAACCGTGCGTATGTGCATGGTATTGATACACATCTTTCATCTCTTCCATTTCTTGATGACTTAAAAATCGTAACTTTTGATAATCAAAAGGACGTGGCTCGCTCGGAATACGGTTTGAAATGATAAATTGATCCGCTATCATTCCGTACTTTTTCAAAATAGGATAACCGTAAATACGTGAACTAATATTTCCATCATCAATTGTCAGCAAAACTGTACGCGCTGGCAAGTTTTGATTACGATTTAAATATTTTTCTAAGTCTGATGTCGTTAACGGTGTAAATTGATTATCTTTTAAATATTTCATTTGTTGTTCAAACTCAACAGTTGTAATCGTCGTATTAATATGTGCAAAAGGTGAGTTTTTCTTCTCTTCAGGTTTTAAAATGTGATGGTACATTAAAACAGGGATTCCTTCGTCAAACGTCGCTTTCGTTTTAGATATATACCCGACACGTCCTCCTACATCAATCATCCACCATGAACCCCAACTTTGAATGACCGGATAGCGGAAGCCTGGGTCGATTGTCGCGAACGGACGTAAAGTTCCTTGTGAATTGTCAACAACCGTCGCTTCTTTCGTCGTATACACGACTGTATTAGAATTGCTTTTCGTCGTCTGTACTCCTCTAAATTCAGATGTACTCACTTTCATTTCAGAAGTTTTTACATAGCCGACGCCATTTCCCCAACGGATGACCCAATAGTCTCCTTGTTTCTTTTGGGCCTTGATTGCGTCACCTTTCAACAAGTGCCCCATCGGCAAATATTCATTATGAAGCTCATAATAGATTGTCGCACGATCATTTAGTGGCGTAATCCATTGTTCTTGAGCGTGTGTTTCCTTTGGCGTCACAACAAAACTAATTAACAACAAAGCAATGACCAAAAATCTCTTCATGCTCTCTCCTCCTGCACTGTAAATTTCGACATTTCTCTCTTCTGTCTTAAATTTTAGTATAGCATATTTACCTTCCACTTTTCTCCTTCTTCCGATACACTAATAGTAATGAATTTGCTTGAAGGAGGTACCTGTTTTTGCAAAATCAACCGAAACGTTTCCGCCTAGAAATTGAAGGAGTCCGTGCGATTGCGGCGATTTTAGTCGCTGTTTATCACATTTGGTTCAATCGTGTTTCTGGCGGAGTTGACGTGTTTTTTATTATGTCAGGTTTTTTAATTACGACATCGCTCTTTTCGATGTATCGTAAACAAGATGGAATTTTTATTTTCCAATATATCGTAAAATTGCTGAAACGACTTATGCCTTCTGCATGGTTTATCGCAATTGTGACGTTTATCGCAAGTTATTTTCTCGTCTCTTCTCATACGAGACCGCAATTTTTCAATGAGTTAATCGCTTCTCTTTTTTATTTTGAAAACTGGCGACTTGCAACGGATGCAGTCGATTATTTAGCTCAAAATAATGAAGCATCTCCGTACCAACATTATTGGGCGTTAAGCATTCAATTTCAATTTTATCTCATTTGGCTCATTTTATTTAAAAGCGCTTTATTCGCCAAAAGAGCAATGAAACGATTGAACTTCGAACGACTCGTGCTCGCGATACTCGTCGTCGTTTCCATCAGCTCTTTCATTTATTCTGTTTACTTAACGAGCGTCAACCAGCCTGTCGCCTACTATCATACGTTCACACGTGTGTGGGAATTCGGACTCGGCGGCATTATGTCGATCATCATTCACCGAATTGAACTTCCGAAAGTCGTCGCATGGTTATTCGGCTGGATCGGATTGATTGGCCTTTTAATTGGCGGAGTCATCTTCCAAGTATCAACTGTCTTTCCGGGGTATGCCGCGCTTTGGCCGACGATGTCTGCCGTTCTCATTTTATTAGCCGGAAATACGAGTCAAAAATGGAGTGCGTACAATTTGCTCGCTTCCAAACCACTCGTATCGTTCGGTAAAATTTCGTACGCTTTTTATTTATGGCATTGGCCGATTTTAATTTTATTTTTCCATTATTTCGATCGCGGTACAGTTTCATTAAAGGCAGGACTTGCGATTATCGCTTTAGCGACCGTTCTCGCTTACGTGACGATTTATGGAATTGAAAGACCGTTACGCGCCATTCATGCATCTTTCCGAATGACCGTCATTCGACTCACTACAACGATTGTAATCGTAAGCGGTGCGTTATGGATTTACAACGTTAATGTCATCCCGCCACCGAATGTGCAAGCATTACTGACGAGTGATAATCCAGGGGCGCTCGTCCATTTGTCGACAGACGACTACCGAGCCTATGATCTTGAAACGCTCGTTCCTGATTTAACGAGCGGACAAAATGATTCGTCTGACGTATATCGCGACGGATGTTTCAATATTGATGGTCAACTCGACATTAATTTATGTGAATATGGAGAGACGGAACAATACACTCAAACGATCGCGCTCATCGGTGGCTCTCACAGTGCCCATTGGCAACCGATGTTAGATGAATTCGGAAAAGAAAATAACGTTCGCATTACGACATATTTAAAAGGGAAATGCCGATTCACACTCGAAGATACGAGCGACCACCCTGAATGTCTCGACTGGTTCGATACGGTCATCGAACATGTTCTCGAAAATCCACCCGATCTCATTTTCACAACAGGGGACATTTCCAAATTTGAAGGAGAGACCTTACCTGAAGGATTCGTCGACGCTTGGAACATATTCGATGAAGCGAACATTCCGCTCTTTCTCGTCCGCGATACACCGTGGTATCCGTACCGCGTTCCTGATTGCTTACGAGAAGCGGAAGGAGATTGGAATGAAGCGTGTAAAATACCGCGCAGCGACATCATTCGCGAACCGAGCTTACTAAGTACAGCATCCGCTATTCCAAGTAATGCGACGGTATTCGACCCGACCGATTACTTTTGTGATGACGAGTATTGCTATCCGATTATCGGAAACGTCGTCACACATTTTGATAGCAACCATATTACAGCTTCATTCTCACGCTCCTTAGCACCCGTTATGGAAAAGCCGTTAAAACAAGCATTGCAAATAAAATAATCAACGGATCACAATTGAAAAATTATTAAAATAGAAAAGAGAGTGCAGGGATAAATTTTTCATTCCTTGCACTCTCTTTTCGTTGTCTTTAATTTCTTGTTACGCTTCTTACTCGCGCATATATGTTATGTTAAATGTGTATATTTATCTCGAACAAATTCATTCGGCGTTCTAAAGTTTGGTAAGTTTCCGAATAGAAAGCGAAGTTGTGGGATTCGGTGGTGAATAATTCGAATGACAAAATAACATGTCAAAACGGTCAAAACGTAATGCACGAATAGGACGAGATGCATCTGCCTGATCGTTTCATACGGAATGAGTTGTTGCCAAACGTCGAGGACGAGCGGATGCAATAAATAAAAACCGAAAGAATATAAACTGACGTGATCCGCCCATCCGTTGAGACGTGCACTTCCTTTTTGCTCAAGCCAGATCGCTACTTTAAACAAAACGTACGTTGCGATTAAAAAATAAAGAATCGATTCCAACTTAAAAAAAGCGTACGGAATGTCTAAATGCCCTTTCACATTGCGCTCCACGTAAATATAACTGTACAGCACTCCGAGTGAAATCGAAATAAACGACCAAATGATGAACGTATGGCGCTTCCATAAAGTATGTACTTTTTCATAATATGTTCCGACCCACGCACCTAAAAGGAAACTGCCGATGTATACAGTAAACGGCGTAAATGGCAATATCATATACTCTTTCAACCACACTTGAGTCGTCCACTCAATGAATATCCCAATCCAAATTACGTGGCGACGCAAAAAAGAAAAACGTTGCATCAAATATACGAAAATAGGCATTAAAAAATAAAACTGCACTAAAATTAAAATAAAATACAATTGATAAAAGGATTGTCCGAATGCGACTCGATAGAAGAAATCTCCCCACGTATCAAATGTTCGGAGACCTGAGTAAATTGCATACCCTTCATAAAAAATAGACCAAGCGATATAAGGACCGATAATATAAATAAAGCGCCTACGATAAAAATGAACCCATGTTTCTTTCGTAAAAGGACGCACCATATAATTATAAAATAAGACGGCTCCGCTTAAAAAGACGAATACTGCGCCTTCAAAACGTGTAAAACGATTGAGGAATATATATAAAACGTAAGTCGAATCCGCTGGGCTTAATTCGCGTAATGCTACACCCGTCGCATGGATTAAAACGACGAGTAACATCGCCACAACCCGCATAAACTTCAATGACTCCATCCGTTCTCTCTTCACATCATCCCTCCTATTTCGTCCTTTCATCATAACAAAAACGATGC
>JASLHQ010000205.1 GCA_030152265.1 Savagea sp. | reverse complement strand
GTAATCCAAAGACGTTTCCAACCATTTTCCATAATGCCCATCGTACGTGTCACCGTTTGATCGAAACGTTCGAAGCGAAAAGAAGCATACTTTTCGAAAGGAGTTTGTTGTGGACGGGTAAGATGTCCAATTAATTTTTCTTGCTCCTTCATAATTGGCACAGCTTTCGTGTTTGAAAAAACGATGACATTCGGAATTGAATAATATGTCATCACGTTTCCTCCTTCACTTTATATATGTTGTATACGTAACCTTTTTCAGAAACTTTAAACATTTATATCCAAATAATCATTGACATTGATAATCCTTATCAATTAAGATGGGTGTAAGGAAAGAAATCGGAGAAGGAGTGGAGTAACATGATTCGTTTAATTATCGTAGCTATGATGACGGGAATTTTGTTCGGAACGAGTTTAGGTTGGGCGACAGGACACTTAACAGCAGAAGGCTTCGGATTGGGATTGGCAGCGATTGCAACAATCGTACTTCCGTATTCAGTCATTTACATGAATCAAAACGCTCGTCGTGCAAAATTGGCACCAACTTCAATTAAATAAGAAACCTTTCTTCTCGTCAAAACGTATACAGTTAGACGAGAAGAGAATGAAGATGTTCTACGTATCTCGTAGGACGTCTTTTTTTTATGAAAAAGGAGTGGAAAAAATGAACGAACGGACGATTTATATTGTGCTCACGAATACGAATACGATGTTATCTCGTGCGATTCGTTATTACACTCGCTCTACATACAATCATATTTCAATCGCTTTCGATTATGAATTAAAAGAGATGTATAGTTTCGGCCGCAAGCAAATGTACAATCCTTTTATCGGTGGTTTCGTGAAGGAAGATACGACACATAAGTTACTTCAAAAAGCGCAATGTTTAATTTATTCTGTCGATGTGTCAGAAGAACAATATGAAATGATGCGTAATAAAATTCGATATTTTGAACGAAATGCACCGCATTACCGGTATAATTTTATCGGTTTATTTGGAGTAGCCTTGAATATTGAAATTGAGCGTAAAAATGCTTATTTCTGCTCTCAATTTGTTGCGACGGTGTTTGAAGAGGGAGGCACTCGATTATTTGAAGTGAAACCGATCTTCGTTCAACCGCAACACTTTTGTCACGTCCCTTCGTTTCAACGTGAATATTGTGGTACAATAGAAGCTTATTTAAAAGGATTACGAATAGCGAAGAAAACGCAATGTATTGCGTGAAGGAGAGAGTTAGATGACGAATCAACAAGTACGTCTCCGCATGTCAGAAGAGCCGCGATTCCAAAAAGGATATCCGTTAATTCTTCAAGATTATATTGAGAGATTACCCGCACTACAAGAAGGGGAGCTCTTCGATTTAGTAGGTGCGCAAGGCACTTATTACGGAACCGCTTATTATGGAGTACAAAATAAAGGAATCGGTTGGATCGTATCAAAAGATCCCGTCACTCAATTAGACCGTGCATACTTTATGAAGTTATTTAAAAAAGCTTATCAATTGCGTCAAGATTTACACGATGATCCGAATACGAATGCGTACCGTATTATGAATGGCGAAGGTGACCATTTTGGTGGTTTAACGGTAGACTTGTACAATGATCAACTATTGTTGCAATGGTATAGCGAGGGGGCTTATTCATTCCGTCGCATCATTTATGATGTGTTAATGGAAGTAGTGCAACCGCGTTCAGTTTATGAAAAGAAACGTTTTGATCGCGGTGGCGAGTATATCGAACAAGACGACTTTGTCATGGGTGAGACGACGAACTTCCCTCAAATGGTGAAGCAAGATGGGATTCAATATGCGATTGATTTAAATGACGGACCGATGACGGGAGTTTTCTTAGATCAACGAGATGTGCGTCGTTATTTACGCGACGAGCTTGCAGAAGGAAAAACCGTTTTAAATACGTTTTCTTATACGGGAGCCTTTTCCGTCGCTGCATTATTAGGTGGCGCGAAAAGTACGACGAGTGTCGACTTAGCGAAACGTAGTGAAGCGAAAACGATCGAACAGATGAGCATTAACGGAATCGATTTTGAAGCGCAAGAAATCCGTGTGATGGATGTGTTCAATTACTTTAACTATGCGGAACGTCACCAGATGAAATGGGACGTCGTCGTATTAGATCCACCGAGTTTTGCTCGCTCTAAAAAAATGAGCTTTAGCACGTCGAAAGATTACGGCATGTTAATTGAACGCGCAGCGAATGTAACAGCGCGTAAAGGAACAATCATCGCTTCGACGAATACAGCGAGCTTTGATATGAAAAAGTTTAAAAAGATGGTAGAAGAAGGCATGCGAAAAGCAGGGCGCAATTACAAAATTGTAGAAGAGTTCCGTTTACCGAGTGATTTTAGAACACCGCGTACATTCCGTGAATTCGATTATTTAAAAGTATTAATTTTACAATTGAAAAACTAAATGAAAAACAGCTTAAGCAAATGCTTAAGCTGTTTTTGTATTAACCGATCATATTCGCAACGATAGCACGTGCTTTTACAATGTCATTCGTCCCGTGAACAAAAATACGACGGTCTTTAAAAAAGACGACGCGATATTCGTCCCACTCAATCGAGACGAGAAATGGATTGGCAACAGTCGGTGCTTTCAGTCGTTCCCCGAGCGTTTGTAATTGTTCGAGTTCGAGTGTCCGTTGTTTAGGCATGAACAATTGTACCGTTTCGCGTCCACACAGTACGGCACCGTCTGTTTCACGTCCTGCGTGTAAATACGGATAGCTTTTCGTGCCACAACATGGACAATTTTCTTTTCGAAGCGCAGTCGCTCGAATCGACGCATGTTCATCTGTCCATAAGTTCGTCGATTGTAATTTAGGCGTTAAT
>JASLHQ010000122.1 GCA_030152265.1 Savagea sp. | reverse complement strand
TGTAGGGACGAAAGCGAATACTGTTTTCAAGTCGCTTGCGATAAATGTCGTTACGCTCATCGCGATTAAAGCGAATTCCAATTCATATCCGTCTAAAAAGCCGAGTGGTCCTTTCACTGTGAAAATAGCACCTAACATGATAAAGACGAATAAAGCAGAAATGATTTTCGTTAATACGCCGAATACGAGCAAGACACCGCCAACTAATTCAATTGTAGCAACGATGTAAGCTAAAAAGCTAGGGATTGAAATGCTTTCAAAAAAAGCTGCCGTTCCCCCAATTCCTCCCGCAAATTTTGCGCCACCGTGAATCGCAAAAATGAGTCCTAAACTAATACGAATGACGACGAGTGCTAATGTTTGCTTATTCATGACGCTTCACCTCGCTCTGTCACGACGCTGAATCGTTCATTCACATGTTGACGGTTTTCAATTTCGTCGTATAGTGCGATGACGTAATCTTCCATGCTCGCATAACTTTCGCCCGCTTCATTGACGAAAAACTCATCGCCACCTGTCACATAATGACCGGTGCGTTCGCCTAGTTCAAACAATGCACCCGGACTAACGTATGTCCAATCGATTCCTTCACTCGCTTCAAAAATACGTAATGCACGCTCATGCCCTTTCGCCGTCGGTAAAAATGCTTCTGGGAAATCGGGTGTGTCAGCTAACATCGTATCTCCGATCAGTAAACTACCCGCACCTCCGACGACGACGAGTCGCGTTTTAGTTCCTTGGAGGATCTCGATGAAATGAGTCGCAACGTCTGCGAATAACGACTCTTTCCCTGGCTCCGCTCCGAATGCACTAATGACAACGTCAAATGATTCCACATCTTGCTTCGTCAACTGCAATACATCCTTCTCCACTAATGACACTGGGGCGTCTGACAACTTACTTGCGTCACGCACAAACCCTGTCACGTCATATCCTCTTCTTACTCCCTCGTCTACTGCTAAACGTCCTACTCGACCTGTCGCTCCGACTACTGCTATTCTCATCTCAAACTCCTCCTTCTTGTAACTAATCTAGTTACATGTTAGGTGTGTTAAATGATTGGCACCATCGACAATTTTTTAATGCATATCGTCGATAATGTCACTCACTGTTTTCTCAGCTAATACTTTCTCCATCGCTTGTTGTGCTTCTCCAAATGTAACATCTAATGCTTTTTGAATATTGCGTCCAACAGGACAAGCAACATTCGGCTTCTCATGCATCGAGAATAATTCATCTTGATGAATGACCGCATTATAAATTTCAAGCAATGTCGTTTCAGAAGGACATTTCACAAGCTCGACGCCTGCGATCCCTTGTGAAGTGCGCACGATATTCGCTTTTTTTAACAGACCGATAATGCGACGAATGACGACGGGATTTGTGTTGACACTACCCGCGATCCATTCGGAAGACATTTGTTCATTCGGATTAGATGCGATGAGAGAAATGATATGAATCGCTACAGAAAAGCGTGTATTAATCATTTCGTCCACCACCTATGTAACCATCATAGTTACATGATAAAGAAATGTCAAACGAATATGCTCACTTTATTTTATATCGACGTTTTTCAGGCGTTTCTAAAACTACTACAAATGTTGTGATTTCAACCTTTACATGAAAAAATGTACGATGAAAAATTTCATCGTACATTCGAATATTAGTATGCTCGACCGAACCAAACCGTATGTTGTGACGGTTTGCCACAGTTAATACATACTTCTTTTTCTGCTGGTGGATTAAATGGAATGTTGCGTGATGTGAATTTCGTTTCAGTTTGAACGTTCGCTTCACAATCATCATCGCCACACCATCCTGCGAGTACCCAACCTGGGATTTCTCCCGCTTGTTGTTTCGCTTCGATATGTGCTTTTAAATCTTCCATCGTATCGACATTCAAATGTGAATGTTCCGCACGGAATTCGCGTGCTTTTTCGAGGAGACGTCCTTGCATCGTGTCGAGCTCTGCAACGATTGTGTCGACGATACCTTCTAATGGTACTTGACGCTTTTCATTTTCGTCGCGCGCTTTTAACATCGCTGCATCTTTCTCTAAATCACGTGGTCCAAGCTCAATACGAACCGGCACACCTTTCAATTCCCACTCGTTAAACTTATATCCTGGTGATTGGTCTGAATCGTCAAGACGAACACGTACTCCTTGTGCTTTTAAAGCCGCGAATACTTCGTCTAATTTTTCAACGATTTCCGGGTTTTTCTTCCACGGTCCAACCGGGATTAAAACGACTTGTGTCGGTGCGACACGTGGTGGTAAAACGAGCCCTTGCTCATCGCCGTGCACCATGATCATCGAACCGATCAAGCGTGTTGAAGTTCCCCATGATGTCGTGTGGACATATTCGTGTTTGTTTTCTTTCGTTAAATATTTAATATCGAATGCTTCAGCGAATTTCGTTCCGAGATAGTGAGACGTTCCTGCTTGTACCGCTTTTCCGTCTTTCATCATCGCTTCGATTGAATACGTATCGACCGCTCCAGCAAATCGCTCAGACGGTGTTTTTTGTCCGTCATATACAGGAATCGCTAATAGTTCTTCCACGACTTCTTTATAAATTTCAAGCATTTTCATCGTCTCTTCACGTGCTTCTTCTTCATCTACGTGAGCTGTATGCCCCTCTTGCCAGAGGAATTCTGACGTACGGATGAATGGGAGTGTTTTCTTTTCCCAACGGAAGACGTTCGCCCATTGGTTAATGAGCACTGGAAGGTCGCGATAGCTTTTAATCCAGTCTGAATAAAGATGACCGATCATCGTTTCAGATGTCGGACGAAGTGCGAGACGCTCTTCTAATTTTTCCCCTGCTGCTTCTGTTACCCAAGGGAGTTCTGGTGAGAATCCTTCGATATGATCTTTTTCTTTTTGGAAGAAGTTTTCTGGAATTAACATTGGGAAGTAAGCGTTACGGTGACCCGTTTCTTTAAAACGACGGTCCATTTCCGATTGAATATGTTCCCAAATTTCATAGCCGTCTGGTTTAAATGCGATACAACCGCGCACTGGTGTGTAATCCATTAAATCCGCTTGTTGAATCGTGCGAATGTACCAACTTGTAAAATCGTTTTTTTGTTCTGACATGATTAAAAATCCTCCTCTTCATTAAAAAAAGCACAGTCCGCCCTTGAAGTTAAGGACGTCTATGCATTGTAGACGTGGTACCACCTTGATTTAGCTAATGATCTAGCCCTCAGGTTGCCTCATAACGTTGGCAAGACGTACAGTCTCCGTCGATAGGGTTCAGGATGAGGGATGTATAACGCTCTCAGCAATGCGTCACTCTCTGTTCATTTCAATCCTTACTTAGTCGCTTCAATGACTCTTATATCAACGTTACTATACCAAATTTTTGAGAATTTCACAATCCTGTCTATTACATCGCTACGATATCTAACAACTTCGCTCGTACTGCGACACGTTGCTTTCCAGAAATTGTACACGTAATCATCGTCAATTCGTCAATACCTTCACGATCATCTAAAACGTGTACATCTGTCGCTTCAATGACATCACGATCAGTAATTTGATAAATATATTTTGTAGAACCTACATGCAAATACACTTCTTCTCCAATCGGAACTTCTGCTAAATTACTAAAATGACGTCCATCACGATATCCACGATGACCTGCTATTGTAAAGTTCCCTTCTCCTGGTGTTTGGTTTTCTTTAATTTGTGTAAGAGCGACGTTTAAGTTATGTGTTGTCGTCGTATCCAGCACTTTATGACGAATGTTTAAATAAGGAATTTCTAACTCCATGACATTTCGAATCTCTTCTTCTGTAAACGGTAAATTGTCAATTTCACTTAAATCGATATCTTCTCCTTCTTCCGCAGACATGATCAGCTCCATCGCTTCCTCTAAAGCACGCACCTCTTTATTTTGCTCATACTCCATATAAAAAGGATAAGCGATTAATCCAATCCCTACAAAAATAATAATAATCCCTATCCATCTCTTCATCTTTTTATCTCCTCTTTCCTTATGCTCTCATCTTTATATCGTACATCGTATTTTATATTTGATAGCCTTTTCGTTTCATTGTATATAAACGAAATATGTACTGCATCTTTTAAACTCCAACTTTTACTCGTTTCTTTTTTCCAAATCAAAATTTTATTGCGCACTCTACATCCTCATCTACACAAATAGAGTATTTTCTTGCTCTTATGTCAGTTGAAAGCATGATCCAACCTATGCGATAATTCATGTATGAGAACAAATGTTTCAAGAAAGGAGTGCGCGTATGAATACGGTCATATTTGCAGAGAAACCGTCACAAGCGCGGGCATATGCGGAAGCTTTTACCGTTCAGACGAAAACGAAAACAGATATCACGCTCGCCCCTTGTTCGACATTTCCTCAAGGGGCGACAATTACTTGGGGCATCGGACATCTCGTCGAACTGAAAGAACCGAAAGCGTACGATGCGAAATGGGGGCGATGGTCGCTCGACAGCTTACCGATCGTCCCTGCGCGTTATGAGTTTCAAGTCGCCAAAGGAAAAAACGCACAATTCCAAGCGGTGAAACGTCACTTCCAAAAAGCGGATACGATCATTAACGCTTGCGATATTGACCGAGAAGGGTCGAATATTTTTTATTCGATTTTCCGTTTAACCGGAGCGCGGCCGAAACAAATTTTACGCTTGTGGATCAACTCGTTAGAAGTCGATGAAATTCGTCGAGGCTTCACTCAACTGCAGACGAATGAACGCGATTTAAAATTGTATGATGAAGCGCGCACACGTCAAGTGAGCGACTGGCTCGTCGGGATGAACGCTTCCCGTATTTATACGTTACTTCTGCAACAACGTGGCTATGAAGATGTGTTCCCGGTCGGTCGCGTGCAGTCGCCGACTGTCTTTCTCGTTTATGAACGGATGAAAGAGATCGAACAGTTCAAAGTAGAACCTTTCTTCGAAGCCGTCGCTACGTTCCAAAGTGCACAAGGAACATATGAAGGAAAGGTCGACGGACGCTTTAAAACACGCCAAGAAGTAGAACGACTATTGCATCAACATGCAATTCAGCCGAATGATGAAGGAACGATTACTAAACATACGGAGCGCGAAAAACGGCAACTCCCCCCTCTCCTTCATTCGCTCTCTACTTTACAAGCGACCGCCAACCGAAAATGGAAAATGAGTCCAGCAGTCACTTTAAAGACGGCCCAAACGCTTTACGAAAAAAAGTACATTTCCTATCCACGAACGGATAGCCGTCACATTACGACGAATGAGTGGCAATACATTCAACAAAATAAAGAGCGCTATGAAACCCTCCTTAAGCAACCGTTCGAAGCGGCTACGATGAAACCGTCGAAGCGCTATGTCGACAATGCGAAAGTGCAAGAACATTACGCGATCGTCCCGACGAAAACCGTACCTGCTCGAACGACGATTGAAAAAATGAAACGAGAAGAACGATTGCTTTATGAAGAAATTTTAAGAACGACATTATGCATGTTCCATCGCCCGTTCATCTATTTAGAAACGAGCGTCACGACAGATGTGAAACGTCTTCCTTTCCTGTCGAAAGGAAAGCGTACGCTCGACGTCGGATGGAAAGAGCTCTTCCCACAATCGAACAACAAAGAAGACGAGGCAAATATACTTCCGCCTTTACAAAAAGGTGAAACAGTCCGCGCGACAATCCAGATTCACGAAGGGAAAACGACACCGCCAAAACCTTATACAGAAGGTCAATTGATCACTTTAATGAAAACGTGTGGGAAACATATCGAAGACGAAGCGGAAGTTGAAATTTTAAAAGAAATTGAAGGCATCGGTACAGAAGCGACACGCAGTTCGATTATCGAAACTTTAAAAACTCATCGATACATTGACGTTCAAAAAAACATCGTCCAATTAACTGATAAAGGAAGAATTTTTTGCGAAGCGATTCAAGGGACCTTACTAGCGAGTCCTTCCATGACCGCAAAATGGGAAACGTATTTGAAAAAAATTGGTGCTGGAACAGGTTCAAGTGAAAAATTTTTAACGAGTATGGAGAAATTTTTACACCACTTACTCGCTACGACACCTGACGAACTTCAACGACGGCCTTTCACAGTCGCTCCTTTCGTAGGAAAGAAAAAAGCGACGAAATGGGACCGGATTCCGATCGCCACATGCCCTAGATGCCAAAAAGGGAAAATCGTACAACGACAATCTTTTTACGGATGTACGCATTACCGACAAGGATGTAAACAAACATTTCCCGGGACATTTTTGAAAAAGAAATTGACGAAAACGAATATTAAACATTTATGTGAAAAAGGAGAAACGAATGTAATTAAAGGATTCACATCGAATGACGGCAAAACATTCAATGCAAAACTCCAATTTCAACGCGGTGAAATTTCACTCTTGTTTGAACCGTAACGCAAAACAGTTCCATTTTGGCACATAACCAAAATGGAACTGTTTTATTTTTTCGTGCGATACATACTTTGAATCGCGACGCGAATTAACATAATGACACTTAACCCGAGTCCAGAATAACCGAATATGTTCAAGAAGGAATATCCTTCTTGTATTTCATTTTGTGCTAAAAATAGCGCACCTAACGATAAAATCCCGAATGAAATACCGGCAAAGCTTAAAAAGACGAGATTGAGCACTTCATTGGCAAACTGCTTATTTTCTTTATGAGAAAAGATGCCCATTTGAATCGTAAAATCACCGTTTTCCGCTTGGCGCAATACACGGTCGATTCTTCTCGGAAATGCGCGGAGGCGCGGTAATGTATTTAACAATTCATCTTCAATCGTCTGTTCGATCACTTCTTTCCCTTTCGACATCGTCAATTGGGATTTCAAAAATGTTTTCATCACTTCAGATAGATTGAACGTCGGATCTGTTTCTTGCAAGCTACCTTGCAACGTAATTAAGCTACGAAACGCCATCGCGACGTTCGGATGAAACTGCAATCCGAAATCGCCCATCATTTCAAATAAATCTGTGCCCATATCTTCTAAAATGTCCCCATCGAATGAATGGACGACGAGAAATTGACTGAGCGCTTGTTCTAATTTTTTTAAATTAATTTGGTCACCATTTTCGACGAGACGCTCTACTCCAATCGCCATAGACTCTGGATTTTGACGCGTAATGCCAATCAATAACCACGTAAACCCTCTTCTTTGCATCGCTGACAATTTACCGACCGAACCAAAATCTAAAAAAGCGGGCGTCCCATCTTTTAAAATATAAATATTTCCTGGATGCGGATCTCCGTGGAAAACACCACGATCAAAAATTTGAGCAAGCATTTCTTCAAAAATTTCACTCGCCAGCTGTCGACGCTTTTCCACTGGGTATTGTGCCGATTTTGATAAACTGACGCCGTCTAAAAATTCAACGACGAGAATTTCGCTCGTGCAATAGTCGGGATACACTTTCGGAATGTAGACGACATCGTCCATCGTTTTGCGCATTTGTACGATATTCGAAAGCTCGATCGACAAATCGACTTCTTCATACAAATTGTCGATAAATCCTTCCGCGATACTCGTAATGTTCACACTTTGCGCCCAAGGCATACGACTTTCTAATAAGTGTGCGAACGTATCTAAAATCGTCACGTCCACTTCCATTTGTTCTTTCAGTTCGGGACGCAACACTTTCACGACGACTCGCTCACCCGTATGTAATGTCGCACGGTGCACTTGAGCGATCGACGCTGCGGCGAGAGGCTCTTCATCAAAAGTTTGAAAAATTTCATCGATTGGACGCTTCAGTTGGGCTTCGATAATTTTTCGAACTTCTTCCCCTGGCAAACTGCGCACATTTTCTTGTAAATGCGCCATCTCTTCGATAAATACAGGTGAAAATAAATCTGTGCGCGTCGATAAAAACTGACCGAATTTAACGAATACACCACCTGCTTGTTCTAATGTTTTACGTAAAGATGCGCCGATATGTTGATTGCGTGCTTCCGCATTCAAATGTAACGGGCTTTTAAACAATCCGTTTCGCATGACGAGACGCATTAAATGCAAATAACGAAATTGTGTACGGAAAAAGATTTTCGCTCGGGTAAATGGATTAGACGAACGTTCTCGTCGCACCGTACGACCTGAATCCGACATCATTTCTAAAATGAGTGAAAAACCCATCGAGACGATAATTAATGTAATGAAGTACAAAAACGTATAATGGTCAAATTGAATAATATGTTGTGTCGGGGGCATCCGCTTAATATGAAATGTATAGTATGCAGCACTTGAAAAGACGAGTGAAAAAATTGAAGAAATTAATACTTTCCCACGCGCGTCGTAATTTCCGATTAACCGATAACTGATGAAGCTAAACAGTACAAATAAAATAATGGCATAAAGCATACAATGCGCCTCCCTTACGTTTCTTTTACTATACCCTAAAATGTGTGAATCCATCAAAAAATCGACGTTTGAGAATGTTCTCAAACGTCGACTGTTCGTTTAACGGTTCGGCCAGAAGCTCCATTTGCCGAGTAATTTGACGACTGCTGGGATGACGATCGGACGCACGACGAATGTGTCGAGCAAAATACCGAGTGCCATCATCATACCGAACAATTTTAATTCATTGACCGGCATCGTCGTTAAGACGAGGAATGTCGCAGCTAAAATTAACCCTGCAGAACTTATGACACCACCTGTTCGTTCTACTCCGATTCGAATCGCTTCTTCTAGCTCATGATGTTTCAACTCTTCTCGAATTCGTGCAATTAACATGATCGAGTAGTCGACACCGAGCGCCACGAGGAAGACGAATGTGTACATCGGAATTCGATAACCGATCGTTTGTTGATCGAGTACGAGATCGAACATCCATAATGAAAATCCGAATGTCGCAGCGTACGATAATAAAATAGAACCGACCATATAAATCGGTGCGATGACTGATTTCGTTTGGAAACCGAGCATAATCGCAATGAGCGCTGTCATTAAGCCGACGACGAGCCACGTATCTCGCTCGTTAATATCGCGAATATCGACGTTTTTCGCTGTCTCTCCGGCGATATACAATTCATCGCCTTCTTCAGACATGTCTCTTAACATTTCGACCGTATCCATCGCTTCATGACCGTACGGATTACCGTCGAATGTAATCGCTAATTTCGCCACATTGAAATGATCTTCCGCTAACGGATGACCCGTCGGACGAACGGATTGTACACCTTCTAATTCATTCAATTGTTCCATTTTTTCTTTCAATGTATCTTCTGTCCAATCTTCATCACGAATCATGAGCAGTGTTCCTGGAGCGAGACTTCCTTTCGAAAATCCTTCGCCTAATCGCTCATATCCGACGCGAGAAGATAGATCTTCTGGGAATGATTCAATTAAATCAAATGACGTTTTCATGTTTGTCATATTCCAAGCGCCGACGCCTAATACGAGAACGACTGGAATTAAAAATGTTAAAGGTTTTGCGGTGACAACATCCGCTACTTTACGCCAAATTGTGCGTTTCTCTTTCACCAGCTCTCCATATTTCGGAATGAATGGCCAAAAGGCAACGCGACCGAAAATCGCGAACAATGCTGGAAGTAAAGTAAGCCCCGCAATTAACATGACAGCCGCTGCAATCGCAAAGACAGGAGCGAAGTTGCGGTACGGCTCGTAAAGAGAGAAGAACAATGTTGCCATTCCGAGTACAATCGTACTTCCACTGAAGAAAATAGGTTCTCGCACATGTTTCATCGCTTCGCGCATCGCATCGTTCACCGATTCATGACGGCGTAACTCTTCACGGAAACGCGAGAAAATTAAAAGTGAATAGTCAGTAACGACCGCAAACAATAAGATTGTCATAATCGATAACGCTTGACTCTCTGTCACAAACCATTCCGCTTTTGCTGATAAGCCGATAATTTTATCGACAACAACGTAGACGATTCCCGCTCCGATTAACGGAATAAGCGTCAATAAAGGGGCACGGTAAATGAGTAACAATAAGACGAAAATTAACCCGACTGTCGCAAGTAATAAGACGACGTTCGCCTCACTAAATAACGTGATCGCATCTGAGGCAATCGCTGCTGGGCCTGTCCAGCTTAATTCAACGTCTTCTTTTTCTGAATATTCTGATAACTCTTTAGCTATCAATGTTACTTGTTGGTGAACTTTGTCATTATCACCTGCTGGTAATGTAATCGATGTGAAAAATGTCGTTCCATCTTCTGAAATGAGACGCTTTTTAATCGATTCACTTAACTCATCCAAATTCGTAATCGTCGCATCTTCCAATAAAGGATTTTCCCCTACTTTAAGAAGTGCTTCTCCAAATTCGGCAATTTGTTCTTCTGTCAAACCTTCTTCTTTGTACAACACGCCAAAGAGTGGCATTCCCTCATCGTTCGGGAAGTATTCTTTTACGAGTTGTTCCGCTTCAACGGATAAACGATCTTCTGGTAATCCACCGTTTTTGTTCGGTAATGTAAATTCTTTAGCTCCAGGAGCGACGACACTTAAAATCATCGTCGCTACGAGCCAAATTGCTGCTAATGAAAACCATCTTTTTTTATTCATACTAACTTCTCATCCTTTTCAATTAAAAAAGTAATGACGATGAATAGAGCGAAACTAATTAATAAAATAGAACCGCCTACGATATAAAAAATTAACGCGATTGTTTCATTCACGTTGAACGGCTTTAAAAATTGAAGCCACATACCAGCTGTTAAGCCGATTGAACCGATAATGCCTGTCCATCCGTGAGCTGAAATTAATTTAGAAGCACGCACTTTAAAGATGCGGTAAAATGCTCCCCACGCGAAAACGGATAACCACCCGACTAATAAAATGTGGGCGTGAATTGGTCGGAATCCGTAAGAACCAGATCCAGCCATATGTGAACCGAGCACTGCGCCGATTAAACCAAAAATTGCTGAAATACGAATTAAACGTATACTCCATGTTTGTTGTAACATACCGATTTCCTCTCCTCCTACTTCACACTGTATTCACAGTTTAAAATTTCTACATGAACGGAGAGTGAACCGAACTTAAACATAATATTATTTTTCATCTTTCTTTGGCAAACAGACGGTGATCCTTGTTCCTTTGTTCAATTCGCTCTTCATATCGATCGTTCCCCCGTGCAGTTCGACCACTTGCTGAACGATTGCTAAACCGAGACCCGTCCCTTCAATTTCTTTCGTTCTTGAAGAATCCGCTCGGTAAAAACGTTCGAACAATTGAGGCATATGTTCTTTTGCAATACCGATACCGCTATCTTCAATGCAAAATACAACGTCATTTGAAAGCTCTTTTAATGAAATTCGAATGCTTCCTTGCTCTGTATATTTCACCGCATTGGAAATGAGATTATCCCACACTTTTTCTAAAAAAGCGGGATCGCCTTTATAATTTATCGGCTCTACTTCAAGCTCCAATGACAACTCTTTACTCACAATTTGCCACTGATAGTTGCGCACAACTTCTCTTATTTGTTCGTCTAAAGCATACGTTTTTCTTTGAAGAGGAGTTTTTAATTGATCGAGTGAAGTTAACAACAGCAGTTGCTTTGTCAACGTCGACAACCGTTCTGTTTCAGATTCAATAATCGATGCGTATTGTTGACGCATTCTCTCATCAACGTCACCTTTGTTTAATAAAGATGCATACCCTTTAATATTTAGTAATGGAGACTGAAAATCGTGGGATACGTCACTAATGAACTGTTTTCGCATTTGATCATTTTCTTTTAAACTTTCCACCATCTTGCTGAAACTTTGCGCGAGTTGCCCGATCTCATCTTGTCGTGCGATATCAAGTGACTCAACAAATTTTTCATCGCCAATTTGTTTCGTCGCCTTCGTTAATTCTGTAATCGGATCGATTAATTTTTTCGCGAAAAATAACATCGCTAAAAAGCTAATGATTGCGATGACGATAACCATTCCACCTAACAATAGATGAACTTCCGTAAACAATAGTTTAATATCAGGACGTAAAAATAAAGCATACCGCTCCCCTTGATATAAAACGGGACTGCCGACCGTATTCGATGACTCATCTGCGAAAAAGCCCGTCATAAACGTTTCCGTTGGGAAGTTTTGCATACCGTTGTACACTTGTCCGTCCAACACTTGGTCAATCGCTTCTTGCGCTAAATTGTGCTCGCGAAAAGGAGCTCCGAAAAATTCAATTTCTTCAGTCGGTGAAACGAGTACGAGCTTATAACCGACTGCGGCTTCCGTACGTAAAAAGAACTCCAAGTTAGGCGGTTGTTCCGATTCAATATATGTCGCGATTTGTTGGACAATCGATATATTTTTCGCTGAATTTTCTTCCTTCATATTTTGATGATAATACGTATTGACGATTAAAAAGGCGATGACTGTACTCATCACCATAATGATCGCAGTCATCGCTAAAAATTTTCCGTACAATGATTTCATTCGCCCACAACCTCAAATTTGTATCCGACGCCACGCATCGTCACAATTTTCACTTCATCTTCAAACGGAGCTAACTTATCACGTAAACGTTTAATATGAACGTTTAACGTCTGTTCATCCCCTTCGTAATCATATCCCCACACGCGCTCGATTAAAAAATCACGCGCATATACGTGACCTGGTCGAGAAGCGAGTAACGAAAGTAAATCAAATTCTTTCAAGGGGAGTAAAAAAGTTTTATTTTGAATGTGTACTTCATAGCGCTGACGATCAATTTTTAATGGACCTGCGACAATTTGGTCGTCCGTTGCCTTGTCATAGCGACGTAAAATGGCACGAACACGGAACAATAATTCTTGTGGTTCAAACGGTTTGACGACATAATCATCGGTACCTGCTGTAAATCCGCGCTCTTTATCTTCTAATTCTCCTTTTGCTGTCAGCATAAGTACTGGAATATCGTCATAAGCCCGCAATTCTTTCGTCAATGTGTAACCGTCCATCTTCGGCATCATCACATCAACGATGGCGAGATCTGGAATTTCATCTTCTATTAATGTGAGAGCTTCTTCCCCATCATATGCTTTCATCACTTTGTAACCCGCTTCTTGTAAATGAATCGAAACTAATTCTACAATGTGACGATCATCATCTACTACTAATATTTTCATCTCATTCACTCCTTCTTTCCACCATACGTTGTTAATATGAATTTTACATCACATACTTTTATTTCGCACACGATACGATAGGGGATCATCTATACTAAAAAAGCTATCACAACCGTTATCCGATTGTGATAGCTTTCAAAAACGACGATTCAAACGAATATTGCGTTCTCTCGCTTCTTTAAACATGTAAAAATATTTACTTTCTGCTATTTTTCGCTTGGCGATGACTTGTTCATCGTAATCACGTACAAGTTCTTCTAGTTCGCGGGCTTGTTCCCACTCTTCTTTTAACTCATACATTAAAGTCATAAAACGTTCGTCAAATTCTTGACGGACTGAACGTTTACGAAATAGACGAAACATTATAATTCTCGCCGCCCTTCAATCGCTTTAGAGAGCGTCACTTCATCCGCATACTCTAAGTCGCCTCCAACCGGTAAGCCGTGCGCAATTCGTGTCGTTTTAATGCCGGATGGTTTGACGAGACGCGAAATATACATCGCTGTCGCTTCTCCTTCTACTGTCGGGTTCGTCGCTAAAATAAGTTCTTGTACGCGCTCGTCTTGAAGGCGCGTCAACAAACTAGGCACGTTAATATCTTCAGGACCTACTCCGTCCATCGGTGAAATGGCGCCATGTAAAACGTGATAACGACCATTATAATCGCGCATTTTTTCCATCGCGATGACATCTTTCGGATCTTGGACGACACAAATCATCGACTCATCTCGCGATTGATCTTGACATATGTGACAAGGATCTACATCCGTAATATGCCCACAAACCGAGCAGAAATGAATATTTCGTTTCGCATCGACGAGTGCTTTCGCAAAGTCGAGCACTGTATCTTCTTCCATATTTAAAACGAAAAAAGCGAGACGACTCGCTGTTTTCGGGCCGATTGTCGGCAGTTTCATAAAACTATCAATCAACTTTGAAATCGGTTCTGGATAATGCATTGGACGCCTCCTAGAACATTCCTGGTAAATTTAAGCCTTTCGTAAATTGTCCCATCGTGCTTTCAGACAATTGTTCCGCTTTTTTCAATGCGTCATTCGTTGCGATAATGATAATGTCTTGTAACATTTCCACATCTTCTGGATCTGCTAATTCCGGATCGATTTCGATATCGAGCACTTCACGATGTCCTGAAACCGTCACTTTCACCATACCATTTCCCGCTTCTCCGACGATACGCTCTTCACCTAATTTTTCTTGAGCTTCTGTCATTTTCTTTTGCATTTTTTGCATTTGTTTCATCATACCTTGCATATTTCCCATACCACGCATAATTGTATGCCTCCTCATTAATTTTTATTCGTCGACGACTGTTACGATATCTCCAAACAATTCAGTCGCTTGAACGATATGCTCTTGTTCATCTGCCACATCATGCATTTCAAAAGCTTCTTCTGCTTGTTCTTCTACTTCTTCTGAGCGATTCATCTTCGTTGCGATAAATTCAGACCGAATTTTTTGCCACTGTTCTTCTGGAACGTAAATGACATCATACGGTTTTTGTAAAAACTGTTGTAACGTGCGCAACAGTTCATCTCGCAACAGTTCTTTTTCAAGGGCAATAGAACAATGAATATCATAATTGAATTTTAACACAAAAGCACTCGAAGATGCTGCGACGGGTTCGGTTTCTTCTAAAAGTGCTGCGTGCGATTTTGTTAAAGCTTGCATTAAATTCGCCCATAACGAACGCAATTGAACGAGGTCTTGCTTCGTCGCTTCCGCCAACACTCCTTCTACTTTCGCTTTCGGCACCCGAATGACAGGTTTTTGTTGCGGTGCTCTCGATGCTTGTTTCACTTGTTTTACAGGAGCTGGACGGTCAGCGACAAGTTGACGTAAATCGGATACCGTCTTTCGTAAATCATCGAGCTGTTGTTGCACATGTTCGGCTACTGGCGCTTCTGCAGTTGTTACTGGAGCGACGGACATCATATGGATAATTTTCAATAAAGCTGATTCGATGTACACCCGCGCATAATTAGAAAATCGCATCTCCTGTTGCGCTTGAGCGAATACGTCGATGCAAGCGTATAGCTGTTCTACTGTAAACCGTTCAATGACAGACTGAAATGTCGCCGGCTCTTGAATCATTTGTAAAAGATGTCCAGAATCGTTCGCTGTTTTCAATAGAAGAAAGTCACGGAACAATGTGATGCTATCTTCGACGAGACGCAGTTCATCTTTCCCTTCTTGCATCAATTCATCGATGATTGACAATGCTCGTTTCGGATCGTTTGAAACGAGCGCATCCGTCAATTCGTAAAAACGATCTTCGCTAATTGAACCTGTGACGAGCAAGGCTGCGTCTACCGTAATCGTATCGCTACTGAAAGCGACAACTTGATCCAACATACTGAGCGCATCTCGCATTCCACCAGAAGCCGCCTGTGCGATCACTTGAAGCGCTCCTTTTTCCGCGGTCACTCCAATGTCATGTAAAACAACTGATAAACGATCGATAATTTCTTCATTCGTTAACGGCTTAAAGTCGAATCGTTGACAGCGTGAAATAATTGTCAGCGGAATTTTATGCGGTTCAGTCGTCGCTAAAATGAATACGACATGACTCGGTGGCTCCTCTAACGTTTTTAAGAGCGCATTAAATGCCGAATTCGACAACATATGCACTTCATCAATAATGTACACTTTATACGGGGACCGAGCTGGAGCTACGTGAACTTTTCCGATAATTTCACGCATCTCTTCCACTCGCGAGTTCGAGGCAGCGTCAAATTCAATGACGTCAGTATTTGAACCTTCTGTAATGCTTACGCATGTCGCACATTCATTACAAGGTTCTGGGGCTGGTCCACGTTCACAGTTCAAAGCTTTCGCAAACACTTTCGCCGTCGTCGTCTTCCCCGTCCCACGAGGTCCAGAGAACAAATAAGCATGAGTCGTTCGATTGTGGAGTAAAGCATTTTGTAATGTCTGCTTCACTAACGCTTGTCCTGACATATCTCCGAACGTTTGTGGACGATACGCACGATAAAACGATTGATGAATCATTCACGTCGCTTCCTTTCTTTTTTCTCATTCGTTTATTATACCATTTTTTCATGTCTTTTACTTTGCAAACAGCAAGAACATTTACGTAAACAACCATCATTTGCACAATCATTATGCTATATTCATCTTTAAAATATTTTAATTTTCACTATGCAAGACGTAAAGGAGAGAGTATTTTGCCCAACACAAAACAGTCACCTTTATACAAATATAGAAAAGCACGGCCCGCTTTATTGTTTTTAACATTTTTCGCTTGGATTGCTTATGCTGTGTGCGCCATGATATTCGGTTTCATACCTTGGTTCGTGAAGCTACTTAGATTTATTGCACTCATTCTTTCTTTTCTATTGTTCTTTTACATCCAAAAACATATTCAATATAAAAAAAGTGAGCATGAGGAATAATGTTCTCTATGCTCACTTTATAACTCATCAACAAATGAAAAACAGTCACTTCTCACTGAAGTGACTGTTGAAAATTCTTAATTATGCCGCGCACCTTCCGTCGACGACCGCACATAGACGTTACTCATGTCGCCAGCTCAGCCTAGGCTGCCCCGCGGCACATGAAATGATCCACTTAATGCTGCTTCCTTCCGGAC
>JASLHQ010000107.1 GCA_030152265.1 Savagea sp. | reverse complement strand
GTTCAACAATTTTTACAGGAGAAAAAATACGTATGGGAAAATATTTTAGGGCAAGCGAATATTCATGCGGAAGTAGATTTTTTCTATTCGCCGAGTCTCGTTTTAATCATCGCGGCTTTACTTGGGATTGTCGTGATGGGGCAATCGGTTCGTCATTTTAAAACATCGGTTTCCACCGCGTTTAAAAAAGTGTCGAGGCCGAGTCTCGTTTTAATTATTACGTTAATGTTCGTGCAATTATTTTCTAACTCCTCTATGAATATGATCGGTCAACTGAGCATGCCGGAACAAATTGCTTATACGTTGATGGATCATTTCGGAAGTGTATGGCTCATCATGGCACCGCTTCTCGGTTTGCTTGGAACGTTTATTACTGGAAGCGCGACCGTTTCGACATTAACGTTTGCGCCGATTCAAGAAGTAGCAGCCGAGCAGTTACAGTTACCGAAAGATCTTATTTTTGCAACGCAAATGGGGGGAGCGAGCGCAGGGACGATGTTGTCGATTAACAACATTATTAGTGCGACCGCTATGATTGGGATGATTGGAAAAGAAGGAAGAGTACTGACAAAAAATATATTGATGGCTTCAGCTTACGTCGTATTTACAATTATGATGAATTACGTATTACTGTCATTTATGCCATGATAAAAAAGAGAGCAGATTGGAAAATATTCATTCCATCTGCTCTTTCTTTTTGTTTTATTTAAAACCCTAATTTTTTTCGTAAATGAGGGACGTACGTTTGACTGACGGGAATTGTAAATTGGTCGCTCATTTCAATTTGAAGTTTCGACGCGATATCTCGTGAAATTTCTTTAATGAAATGGACGTTAATAATATAAGAACGGTGAACTCTTAAAAAGTAACTCGGTAATATGTAGTCGAGTTCTTTTAATTTATACATACTTTGATACGTTTCTCCATTAGCGACGAACCATGTTTTCTTTTCGAAGCTTTCGAAATAGGTAATATCGTGAAAAGCGATCGGGTACCAACAGTCGTCGAGTCGACCGGTAATGAATGTGATCGGTTCGTTCATTTTCGTAGCATAAGCTACGGGTAAAACGATGACGACCGTGAAGCGCTCTTCGTGGAAAGAAATCGGATAGCCGATTCCGAAATACGTTTCGCCAGTCGTAGGTGATTCAACGACGGATTGAACAATTTCATTTTTTTTCAATACTTCGCTTGCGATACTTCCTTCGAAAATTGGCATTCCTCGTTTCAATTGTAAATCGATTCGTCCAGAGTAAAATTGTAAAAACTGCTGTTCGTCGGTAATGGCGATAGAAGCTTCACTTGGAATCCATTCACTAAGCATCATGAGTAGTTGTTCAATTGATTCATTCATTAATCTTTATCCCCTTTCGATTGTCTGTCATACAACAGATTATCTGATTTATCTGAAAATACACTATTTCATCTCATTTTACAACGTTCTATCGTAAAACGAAGACAGAAAAGAAATTCTGTTATACATTAGTATACAAGAAACACAGCTGTTGTAAAACAGTTTAATACATTGAAAATGATTTGGAGGGAAATGACATGACAAGTCGTCAAGAACAAATTCAACAATTAGAGCAAGAATGGTCAACGAATCCTCGATGGGAAGGAATTGAACGTCCATACTCAGCAGAAGATGTCGTTCGTTTAAGAGGAAGTGTTCAAATTGAACATACACTCGCACGCCGTGGGGCAGAAAGATTATATGAGTCTTTGCAAGAAGAAGATTTCATTAATGCACTCGGAGCATTAACTGGAAACCAAGCGGTTCAACAAGTAAAAGCAGGACTGAAAGCGATTTACTTAAGTGGTTGGCAAGTTGCAGCAGATGCAAACTTAGCGGGTCAAATGTACCCAGACCAAAGCTTATATCCAGCAGATAGTGTACCGGCGGTCGTTAAACGAATTAACCAAGCGTTCCAACGAGCAGATCAAATTGATCAAGCAGAAGGACGGGAAGACGGCTTCGACTGGTTCGCTCCTATTGTAGCAGATATGGAAGCAGGGTTTGGCGGTCCGTTAAACGTCTTTGAACTTACGAAATGGATGATTGAAGCAGGAGCAGCAGGCGTCCATTTAGAAGATCAGTTAGCGAGTGAGAAAAAATGCGGTCACTTAGGAGGAAAAGTATTAATTCCGACTCAAAACGCAATTCGCAATCTCATCGCAGCGAGATTCGCAACAGATGTAATGGGCGTTCCGACAGTCATCGTCGCACGAACAGACGCAAATGCGGCTGACATGGTGACGAGCGATGTCGATGAAAACGACCACCCATTCATTACAGGAGAACGAACGTCGGAAGGATTTTTCCGTACGAGAGCTGGCATCGACCAAGCGATTTCACGAGGACTCGCTTACGCACCGTATGCGGATCTCATCTGGTGTGAAACAGCAACTCCAGATATTGATGAAGCACGAAAGTTTGCGGAAGCGATTCACGCAGAGTACCCGGACAAAATGCTCGCTTATAACTGTTCACCTTCATTCAACTGGAAAGCAGCATTATCTGATGAAGAAATTGAAAGCTTCCAGCAAGATATCGCGAAAATGGGATATAAATTCCAATTCGTTACATTAGCAGGATTCCATGCTTTAAACCATAGCATGTTCGAACTTGCATACGAATATAAAGATCACGGAATGGCAGCGTATTCAAAATTACAACAAGCGGAATTCGCAAGTGAAGAAAAAGGATACACGGCAACTCGTCACCAACGTGAAGTAGGAACAGGATACTTCGATGAAGTTACTCAAGTCATTAGCGGCGGCATGTCTTCAACAGTAGCGATGGCAGGGTCGACAGAAGCAGAGCAGTTTTAATGGTCAAACAACATAATCGCCTTCTTGAAAGCGGAGGTGATTCACTACTATAAAAAAAGGATGATGAACTATGATGAATACAACATACAAACACTCAGAGAAAATTTGTCAACAATGTGGCCAACCGATTCGTGAAGAAATTGAATCACTTCATACAGAATGTGAGCGTTGTGTTGGAAAGCATGAAGGTTAATATACATTGAAAGGCTACCCATCCACGCCCACATGATTCATTGCCGGTGAGGGTGGGGGGTCTTTTCATTGATGGAAAGGAGAGGAGAATATGGAATATGTAGATCACGGTTCCATTCAGATTGAAAAAACGTTGTATCATTGGGTGAATGAGCATGTTTTACGAGGGTTACAAATGGACGCGCCAACATTTTGGACGGATTTTGAGAAGCTCATTACGGCATTCACACCGCGAAATCGTGCATTGCTTGAAAAAAGAGATGAGTTACAGCGCCAAATTTCATCGTGGCATGAAAAAAATGATTGGCGTGCGCAAAAAGAAGAGTATCGCCAATTTCTAAAAGACATCGGATACTTAGAAGAGCCGAAAAGTGCGGAGCCTGTCGAACCGCAAAATGTCGACGATGAAATTGCGAAACAAGCAGGATCACAACTTGTCGTGCCACTCGACAATGCACGTTACGCATTGAATGCAGCGAATGCGCGATGGGGAAGTTTATACGATGCATTGTACGGCTCTGACATTATTCCAGAAGAACCTGGATACGAACAAGGCGACAGCTACAACCCGAAACGTGGCGAGAAAGTGATTGAGTTCGGGAAGAAGTTTCTCGATCAAATTGCGCCGCTTCAAAAAGGAAGTCATGCAGATGCGGTTCACTATGAGGTTCAGTCTGGGACGTTAATCGTCACGTTATCGAATGAAGAAAAAACGACTTTACAACGTGATGAACAGTTCGTCGGTTATTTAGGACAAGACTCCTTAACGTCCGTTTTGTTAGAACATCATCAATTACATGTCGAAGTGCAAATCGATCCGTCACACCCTGTTGGAAAGACCGATCGTGCGCATGTGAAAGATATCGTGATTGAAGCGGCACTTTCAACATTGATGGACTGTGAAGACTCTGTAACAGCGGTCGATGCTGAAGATAAACTTCACATTTATCAAAACTGGCTCGGTTTAATGCGTGGAGATTTAACGTCAACCTTTAAACGTGGAGATCGAACGGTTACGCGTCGTTTGCAAGACGATAAAGTATTCTTCGACCGTCACGGCAATGAAATGACGTTACCAGGACGTTCATTAATGTTCATTCGAAATGTTGGACACTTTATGCAAAATAACGCCATTCTTTTAGAAGATGGGGAAGAAGTGTATGAAGGAATATTAGACGGTGTTATGACGTCATTAATTGCGAAATATAACATCGAAGGCCAGACGTCGCATCGTAATTCGCGAAAAGGATCCATTTACATCGTGAAGCCGAAAATGCATGGCTCGGAAGAAGTCGCATTTGCGAATGACTTGTTTAATGCGATTGAAGATTTGCTCGGATTAGAGCGTTACACGATTAAGATGGGCTTAATGGATGAAGAACGTAGGACGAGTATCAATTTACAAAATTGCATTCGCGAAATTCGCCACCGCGTCGTCTTCATTAATACAGGATTTTTAGATCGGACAGGCGATGAAATTCATACGTCGATGGAAGCAGGTCCGATGGTGAGAAAAAACGATATGAAGTCAACCGCTTGGTTAAAAGCGTATGAACAGTCTAACGTAGCGACAGGATTGCGTAACGGTTTGAAAGGAAAAGCACAGATCGGAAAAGGAATGTGGGCGATGCCGAACGAAATGCAAGCGATGCTTGAACAAAAAATCGCTCATCCTCAATCAGGAGCGACGACGGCTTGGGTCCCTTCGCCGACTGCAGCAACGATCCACGCGTTACATTACCACAAAGTGAATGTTGAAGAAGTGCAACGAACGATTGATACAGAGCGAGACTATGTAGATGACATGTTGACGATTCCGTTAGCAGAAGAAGCGAACTGGACAGAAGAAGAAATTGTAGAAGAGCTCGAAAACAATGCCCAAAGTATTTTAGGATATGTCGTTCGCTGGATCGATCAAGGTGTCGGATGTTCGACAGTTCCGGACATTAACGATGTCGGGTTAATGGAAGACCGCGCGACATTGCGTATTTCCAGTCAGCATATTGCGAACTGGCTCGCGCATCGAATTTGTACAGAAGAACAAGTGCGTGAAGTGCTTGAACGTATGGCGCAAAAAGTGGACGAACAAAATCTCCACGATCCCCTTTACCGTCCGATGGCGCCAAATTATGATGATTCCGTCGCATTTTTAGCGGCACAAGATTTAATATTTAAAGGAAAAGAACAACCAAATGGTTATACGGAAGCGATTTTGAAAAAATATCGACTCGAAGCGAAAAAACGCGCTATGTCGATGCATGCTTCTTAACCTCCCTACCACTCCCTAAATCAAATAACATAATAGTAATAACCCCAAACGAAAGCTGTCCTATTCGAATAGGACAGCTTTTTTATGTCGTTTGTTCTTTCGTAATCGTATGTTGAAAGCGTGTTTCGATAGCTTTTATAAAAGAAAATAAATAACTTTGCACAAAACATCAAAATGAGTCAAAAATGACACATAACGTTTTGTATACTAAAGATAGAAAGAAGGAAGGGGCAGATTGAAAAGAAAAGTAAAAGATTTCAATGATGGAATGAAATGGGTCAAAAACGACCTAATCAAAATTGTAAACTAACGATACAAGTAAGAACAATAACATTTAAAATGAGGAGAGATTGTAATGAAACAAACATTATTCGAACATCAATTGGAAAATTTAGGTCCAGAAAGAAACTTGGCAGATGCGCAATATATTTTCGATGTTTTCCATGCGCACATCCGTTATAAAAATGCGATGAATGAAACAGGGGAGCGCTATTCATTAGCATCTGTCAACGTCGTCGATCGCAACGCATTACAAAAAATGTGGGAAGAAGCGCGTATTCCGAAAGAACGTTATAGCCACAACAAGCCGTACGATTTCCCTTGGTCTAAAAATGCGAGAGCTCTTTTCGTTCAAGGGGGAGACTTAGCACGTAAATTCCACTTAGAGCATACGTTAGAATTGAAAACAATTAAAGATGAGGCGCTTCGTCGTATGCAACTACCGTCTGGAGATGAACAAGCGATTCGGAATGGGGAAGATATGTTAGCGTATTTAGAAAAAATTCATGAAGGTACAGCTTTCGTCGTGTTAACAGCAGAAGAACATAGTCGTTTGCCAAAGCGGGATGTTCTTCAAAGTGAAGATGTTTGGGCGTTTTATGAACAGCACGGCATCTTGAAAGAAGAATGTATCTCATTGCGTGAAGCAGGACTCGTGTAAAAGCGAGTCTCGACTATTAAAAATAAAGAGGAGTGGATACATATGATTCATAAAGCGATTCAATTTGCGACGGTTTGTCACCAAAATCAAACGAGAAAAGGAACGGATATACCTTACATTATGCACTGTTTAGAGGCGGGCGTCATCGCCTCTAGCTTGACGAATGAAGCGGGTGTGATCGATGAAGAAGTTGTCGCAGCAGCGATTTTGCACGATACGATGGAAGATGCATTCGTCACGTACGAGACGCTCGTCGAACTATTCAATGAAAGAGTAGCGACACTCGTCCAGTCACAAAGTGAAGATAAATCAAAAACGTGGAAAGAGCGAAAAGAAGCGACGATTCAATTTTTAAAACAAAATGAATTACGAGCTGTTGAAATTGCGACATTATCTGATAAATTATCGAATATGCGGGCGATCGCAAAAGAATATGCTGTGCGCGGAGAAGCAGTATGGGAAAAATTCAATGCGGGCAAACAAGAGCAAAAGTGGTATTACACATCGCTCGGCCAAGCATTTCACTATGTGACTGATACGAAAGAATATGCGGAATATATCGCTTTAGTACGAGAGACATTTCAGTAGAAAGGGTGTTCATCATGAGAAAAGTAGAAGCGGAAGTAAACATTTATTTGACGAAACATATGACAATCGAGTTAGAAGATGGGGAAGATTTGGATGATAAGGTTTGGCGTATGGTTATAGGTTGGGAAAGTCGAAATGATGAAAGGTACGAAAAATTACTTTTAGGTGCGAGATTAGAAAGTGTCGATACTGAAGAAATGAATTTAAAACAAAAAGTTCGGATGGCCATCAATCGATTTGACCCGTATGTTCTCATGCCAGGACATCCAGACGGGGCACCGCTTGATGAATATGACTATTTATCAGACCGGATTTACAGCAAATTAACACCAGCCTATACGGTCGAACAAATTGGAGAACTGATTCGTCGAGAATTTAAAAGGTCGTTTGAAGAAGATTTTCCTTTATCGGAAACGATTCACGTAGCGCAATGGATTTATGATTATATTCATGATTGATATACTGTCTGTATATGATCGCAAAGGCGGGGGATAAAATGCATGAAGCGGGAAGAATATTAGTTTTAGACATTTTAGAAATTTTGCAAGAACATACGGATCAAAACAACCGCATAACACAAAAAGAATTAATTGATCTACTAGTTAATCAATACGATTATAATGAGAATCTCTATAAGAAACGAAAGACCGTGAGACGTCATCTTGAACATTTACTTCGTCACGAAGCAGAACATCCGTTAAGAAAAGAACCGAAAGTGCTATACGGTCCGAAGAAAGAAAGTGGAGAAGATGAAGCGCGAGATACAAATAAAAATAAAACGATGACAAACTTCGGATATGCGCATACTTTTCAACAGAAGGAACTTCGGTTACTCATCGACAGTTTATTGTTTTCACCTCGTATCCCGAATGCGGATCGCAAACAATTGATTGAAAAATTAGAAAGTCTTACGAGTAAACATTTTGAATCGAGCTTAGATTTAGTGAGAACAACAAATAAGCCTCAGCTTCTCGTTCAAGATTTGTTTAAGCATATTGAAAGTTTAGAAAAAGCGATGCAAGATAATAAAAAAGTATCGTTTCAATATGCGAACTATACGGTAGATCAGCACAATAAATTACAGTTGACGAACCGTCAAAACTCACGTGGAGAAGATCGGACGTATCTTATTAACCCATATGAACTAGTCGCAACTGACGGAAAGTATTATCTCATCTGCAATAACGACCCATTCGATAATGTCTCGCATTATCGTGTCGACCGTATGATGAATGTTGAAATCGTAAACGAGCGAAGGAAACCGATGAGAAAAGTACGCGGGTTAGAAAATGGACTCGACTTATCCCAGCATATAGCAGAACATATTTACATGTTTGGTGGACAATCGACGACGGTTAGTTTACGCTTTAAAAAATACGTGTTAAATGAATTTATCGATTGGTTCGGAACGAATGACTTATATTTTTCGAATCAGACGGAAGATGAAGTAACGGTAACCGTGAAAGTGAACGAAACAGCGATGCGTAAATGGGCGCTGCAATATGCGCTTCATGTGACCGTCACTTCACCGAGATCATTAGTGGAAGATATTAAAGACGATTTGCGTCAAGCGATGGCTCGTTATGATTTATAAGAGCAATATGATGAGGAGGAGAGGGATATGTTATTTTTGAATGGGATACTCATTTTTTTAGCGATGATTGCGTTTAGTTTAGCCTACGCGCATCGATATAGAAAAGATGAATGGCTTTTCATCGGAATTAAAAAGGAGCATATTCGAGACATCTCTCAATATCATAAAGAACAAAGTCTTTTGAACGTATTACTTGGAATTGTGTTTTTACTCGTTCCCTTATCGATTGGTGCAGTCGAAAGGTGGTCTATTTCTCCTCAATGGTTATATGGTTGGTTCATCGTATTAGTGATTCTCATGTTCTTGAATATCCGCAGTGTGCGGAATAATCGAAAAGAATATTGA
>JASLHQ010000189.1 GCA_030152265.1 Savagea sp. | reverse complement strand
GCTTCTTTTTTTCGCCAAAAGGTCAATAGTAAAAAGCTCGCAAAAAGTAAAGGGATACTTACCAAAATGGATAGACGATTGGAATATGAAGATTCAGATAACGTCGCCGCATTCGTGACGATGAGACTGATCAAAACGATTGCGCTTATACAATAGATGATTAACTGCTGTGTGATTAGACGCCATCCAATCATCGTCCATAACTGTTTGAATAACTGCGTCTGAGACATCGGCTGTTTCATCTCATTTAAAATGAATTGAATCGACTGTTCTTTTTGTTCATCTGACGGGTACGAAATCGGGCGATTGTTTTCCATTTTTATTCCTCCTATATCGAGCGCACCATTTGAAGCGCACGATAATATTTTGTTTTTACAGTAGAAAGAGGCAACTGTTCTTGCTCCGCAATTTCTTTTAAGGTGTACGCTCCGAACCATTTTAAGCGAACGATCATTTGCAAGTCAGGCGACAATTGTTGAATCGCTTCTATCACTTCTTCGTAACGTTCTTCTACTTCAGGACCTATTAATTCTTCTACTGCCTCATACATCGTCCAATCCTCCACATATTGTGTACGTTTCATATGCTGGTAGGCTTTCGAACGATAATAGTCGATTAAATGGCGAGACGCGATACGATAGAGCCACGTACGAAAAGAAGATTGTTTAGCATCATACGTAGGCAAACTTTTCAACATGCGAATCATCAATTCTTGCGTTAAATCGAAAGCGAGTGTTTCATTTAACGTCTGTTTATAAAAATAACGATACATTTCATCGTAATAGTGTCGAATGATCTGTTCCGCGGCATCTCGATCTTGCTTTTTTTGTACGCGGCGAATGTAGCGCTGTTCTACTCGATTTGTCCATTCCGTCATGATGCATCTCCTTTCTATTCATACATTCGTAAAAAGTTTCAATAAAGTTTCAAAAACAGAAAAAAATCGATGAAGTCTTCACTTCATCGATTTCTTTACCCTATTATTAAGCGAGCAATGTTTTCACACGTGCGACAACATTGTCTACTGTAAATCCGTATTCTGCCATTACGACATCGCCAGGTGCGCTTGCGCCGAACGTATCAATTCCAAGTACATCGCCATCTGTACCTGTATATTTATGCCAGCCTAATGAAG
Source organism: Savagea sp. (assembly GCA_030152265.1). Taxonomy (GTDB): domain Bacteria; phylum Bacillota; class Bacilli; order Bacillales_A; family Planococcaceae; genus Savagea. The sequence goes on along the minus strand of JASLHQ010000189.1, from coordinate 10,395 downwards.
AACCCATTTCGATTGCAAGACGTTTCGTCACGGCTTTCGGCAATACTTGTTCTTTATATGCCGCATCTTGTGCATCGAAACGATCCCAAGAAGGCATCGAAACGACAGAAACGATAATATTTTCTTTTTCAAGAGCTTTTTGCGCTTCTACCGCTAGGCTCACTTCAGAACCTGCAGCGATTAAAATCGCATCTAAGTCGCCGTTCGCTTCTGAAACGACATATGCTCCTTTACCAACACCTTCAAATGCGCGCTCTTTCGTCGTCGGTAAAACAGGTAAGTCTTGACGTGAAAGCACGAGTGCTGTAGGAGTTGATTCAGATGTTACCGCGTAGTACCAAGCTGCTGATGTTTCGTTCGCATCTGCTGGGCGCATGACCGATAAGTTCGGCATTGCACGGAAGCTTGCTAAATGTTCGATCGGCTCGTGTGTCGGACCGTCTTCTCCTACTGCGATACTATCGTGTGTAAAGACGTAAGTGACAGGTAAGCCCATCAATGCTGATAAACGAACTGCTGGACGTACGTAGTCACTGAATACGAAGAATGTTGCTCCGTACACTTCAAGTCCACCGTGTAATGCCATTCCGTTCAACGCTGTACCCATTGCGAATTCACGCACACCGAACCAAATGTTACGGCCTTCGTATTGTTGTGAAGGTAAGAAGTCGCCTTCGCCTTCCATCATCGTTTTGTTTGAGCTTGCAAGGTCAGCACTTCCACCAAACAGTGAAGGGACTGCTTTTGCAATCGCATTAATCGCTTTATGTGAAGCAGAACGTGTTGCAATCGATTCGCCTTCTTCGTATGTCGGCATCGCTTCCTTCACATCGACTGTCAATTTACGATCAATCGCATCGCCTAATTGTTTTGCTAATTGTGGATACGCTTGTTCATACTCTTCAAACATTTTATTCCACTCAGCTTCTACTTCACGACCGAGTGTTGTCGTCGCTTCTTTAAATGTTTCATACACTTCTTCAGGTACATGGAATGGTTCGTGCTCCCAAGCGTACGCTTCTTTCGTAAGTGCCATCTCGTCTGAACCGAGTGGTGCACCGTGCGCTGCTGATTTTCCTGATTTATTCGGTGAACCGTAACCGATGACTGTTTTAACTTCAATCATTGTTGGACCGCCATCATTTGCTTTCGCTTGAGCGATCGCTGCATTTAATGCGTCCACATCGTTTCCATCTTCTACGCGGATGTAATTCCAACCGTATGATTCGAAACGTTTTTGAACATTTTCAGTAAATGACATGTCGAGTTCGCCATCTAATGAAATATCATTACTATCATAAAGAACGATCAATTTATTTAATTGCAAGTGGCCTGCTAATGAAATCGCTTCTGCTGCGACTCCTTCCATTAAGTCACCATCTCCACATAATGCGTACGTGTAGTGATCGACTACATTAAAGTTATCACGATTGTAAGTCGCTGCTAAATGACGTTCTGCCATCGCCATTCCGACAGCCATTCCGACACCTTGTCCAAGCGGTCCTGTCGTTGCCTCAACGCCAATTGTATCTCCGAATTCAGGGTGTCCTGGTGTTGCTGAACCCCATTGGCGGAAGTTTTTAATTTCTTCCATCGGTAAATCATATCCTGATAAATGCAATAAGCTATAAAGTAACATCGACCCGTGGCCTGCCGATAAAACGAAACGGTCTCGGTTGAACCAATTCGGATTATCCGGGTTATGATTCATCTGTTTCGCCCATAGCGTATAAGCCATCGGAGCAGCTCCCATCGGAAGTCCTGGGTGACCAGAGTTCGCCTTTTCAATCGCATCAATCGATAATGTACGGATCGCATTAATCGCTAATTGATCTTTTTCTTTTGTCATCAGTTTTGTACATCCTTTCACATATGAACATTATTAGAACTATCATGTATTAGTTTAGTCAATTCGCCATCGAAATACAATGTCTATCCCGTTAATTCAAATTATTGTGACGTTTTTCCTTCACTTTTTCAGGAGTGACATCGTTTCCTTCGGGATCAATAATTTTCACATGTTCAATTGTGTCGCGCATCGTGTTGCGGAATGTTTCTAAATATTGCTTGCGAAGAGACGTCTGTTCTTTCGCTTCTTCTATCGATAAACCTGTCGTTTTCGCTTTTTTCGCCAATTCGTTAATTCGTTGTAATTTATCTGGTGATAACATGTCTTCATTCCTCCAATATTTTTCACTATGTAGACGTTATACAATATTGAAGAAAAGTGCAACTACTTACGCTTGATCTTTTTCATACTCTTTGTAACGGCGATGAATCGTCGCTTTGCTCGCTTCATATCCTAATCCGTTTAAAACCGTCGTAATTTCATCAAATGTCATCCCTTTATTACGCAAAGAGACGATTTCTTCAATCGGAACCGTTAAACGTGCACGTCCTTCTGGATTTCCACGATTTTTCAAATTTAACTCTGGGCGATACCCTTGTTCGATTGCTCGCTTCATTCCACGTTTAATTTTTGCGTTATGAATTTTGCGCTGATATTCTTCTACGACTGCTAAAATTTCAAGGACCATCGCATCCATATCCGATAATACGAATGGACCTTGATCACTGTTCGTAATGAGTGTCGTGTTCGTTTTCTCCAATAGATGCAAAATCGCGATGCGTGCATGCCCTCGACCGATACGCGTTTCATCTTGAATCAATAAAGCATCTACACTTTCATCTTTTAAACATTCTAATAAATCCATCAATCCGTCGCGTTCAACATCATAACCGCTCGCTTCATCTTCAAAGATGTCGACCACTTTGTAATTCATCGATATCGCAAGTTCTAGAAGCTCTTCTTTCTGACGTTGTAAAGACGTTTGTTGCTGTTCTTTTTCCGTGCTCACTCGGCAATAAATAACGGCTTTCTTCACTTTCGATTTCCATCCTTTCGCTCTTCTTTTTTATAATAAGCAATTTCTTGATTAAGTAAAATTTGTTCTTGTTGCACGATAGAAGGCATCGGGTTTTCCAACTGTTCTCCTCTTTGTTCGCTCGTCGCTTGACTATCTATATACAAACCGATCATTGTCATACATGATAACACGATACTTAACATAAAAAAATAACTGTATTGTTGAATATATTTCATTTGAATCCCTCCAAAAAAGAATGTCTGTTCGCAAATGTATGTTCTCATTATAGAAAGTGTGTTCGTATTTGTCAACCTTTTTTACGAACTATTGTTTGCCTTGCATACGAACACATGTTATAATCACTTTATAAAATAGTAAGGGAGGAATTCCATGAAAAAAATTACTGCACGCCAACAAAGCATTTTAGATTTCATTAAAAGTGAAGTAAGAGAGAAAGGCTATCCACCTTCTGTCCGAGAGATCGGCGAAGCGGTTGGACTCGCTTCTAGCTCAACTGTTCATGGACATCTCGACCGTTTAGAAAAGCGCGGATTTATCCGCCGTGACCCTACGAAACCACGCGCGATTGAAGTGCTCGATCCTCATGGAATCGACGAATTAAAATCGCCAGTCATTCACGTACCACTTATCGGTAAAGTGACAGCTGGTGCTCCAATTGATGCGATTGAAAATATCGAAGAATACTTTCCCATTCCAGATACGTTTGGAACGAAGGATTCACAATTGTTCATGCTTGAAATTCAAGGCGAAAGTATGATTGAAGCAGGTATTTTAAATGGGGACTATGTCATCGTGAAGCAGCAGATGACAGCTGAAAACGGGGAGATTGTCGTTGCGATGACAGATGAAGATGAAGCGACAGTGAAGCGTTTCTTTAAAGAAAATAACCATTTCCGTTTACAACCCGAAAACAGTTCAATGGATCCGATTATTTTGCCGAACGTTTCGATTTTAGGTAAAGTTGTCGGTGTGTTCCGCACATTCCATTAAAAAAATCCTTTACGCAAATTTTGCGTAAAGGATTTTTTATTTATAATTGAATCATTTGTTTTTCAATCAATTGTTCAACCGATGAAAGAACAGCTGCTTTCACATGTTCGTACGTTAAGCCACCTTGAACATACGCTGTATACGGTGGACGAATTGGACCATCTGCTGTCAATTCGATACTTGACCCTTGAATAAATGTTCCTGCTGCCATAATGACATCATCCGCATAGCCGGGCATGTAAGATGGTTCCGGTGCGTAATGCGCGTCGACTGGCGAGTTTTGTTGAATCATTTGACAAAATCCGATCATTTGCTCCGGTGTTTGGAAGTTGACCGATTGAATTAAATCCGTGCGCTTCGCTTTGTACGAAGGCGTCGTGCTCATGCCGAATGATTCGAGTAAAGCCGCTGTGAAAATAGCGCCTTTTACCGCTTGGCTGACGATATGAGGAGCTAAGAAAAATCCTTGATACATTTCTAACAATGTATCTAAAGAGGCGCCCGCCTCACGACCGAGACCAGGGGAAGTCATACGGTATGCACAGCGATTTACGAGATCTTCACGTCCTGCAACGTATCCACCTGTTCGCACAAGTCCGCCACCTGGGTTTTTAATTAAAGAACCCGCCATTAAGTCTGCTCCTACTTGTGTCGGTTCGAATTCTTCTACAAATTCTCCGTAACAGTTGTCGACAAAAATAATGACATCCTCTTTCATTTTGCGTACTTCTTGAATCATTTCATCGATTTCTGCAATTGTAAATGAACGACGATCTGAGTATCCTTTTGAACGTTGAATGCCAATCACTTTCGTCTTGTCTGTAATGCTTGCGCGTACTGCGTCGAAATCGACATTATCTTCTTCTGTCAATTCAACATGACTGTATCCGATATTGTAATCTTTCAATGAACCTGTATCTTCCTCGCCACCATCTACAATGGAAGCGAGCGTATCGTACGGCTCTCCTGTAATGTACAATAAGTCATCGCCTGGACGTAATACACCGAATAAGCTAATCGCGATCGCATGCGTTCCTGAAATAATTTGGTTACGGACGATACAGCTCTCTGCTCCGAACGTATCCGCATAAATTTGTTCAAGTGTATCGCGCCCGATATCATCATATCCGTATCCTGTTGAACCGCTCAAATGGAAATCGCTCACTTTGTTCTTACCGAAAGCTGCGAGCACTTTACGTTGGTTATGAAAGGCGATACGCTCCACTTCTTTCGTATACGGTTCAATTTGTTTTTCCACTTCGTCGACACGCTCCATCAAATGCGCATCAAATGGTTGAATCATCATCATTTACCATCCTTTTCTCTATTTACAATACTGGTTTTGCTGGGACATATGTAGAAATCGCATGCTTGTAAATCAATTGCTGTTTTCCGTCCGTTTCAAGCAACACTGTGTAATTATCATATGATTTAATGATCCCTTTTAACTGAAAACCGTTCGTTAAAAATACTGTGACAAAAATACCTTCTTTGCGCAAGTTATTTAAAAAAACATCTTGCATATTTTGTGTCGTCATATGTTCTCCTCCTATCCTTTTACATACTATACGATATTTTACCTCATTCTTCCTGAAGACGTCTAATGATTTCTGTTATTTGTTGCTCTACAGGAGAAGTTGCATCGAGCCAATGAACGTCCATTTTATTGTTGAAGTATGTCATTTGACGTTTCGCATAGCGCCGTGTATTGCGTTGAATGAGTGATACGACTTCTTCTTTCGTAAGATTCCCTTCAAAATAAGGTATCCACTCTTTATAACCGATGCCGCTCATCGATTGAGCATCTTTTAACCCTTTTTTATAAAGTGCTTCCACTTCCGCTTCTAGTCCTTCTTCTATCATGAGTTCGACTCGTTTATTAATGCGTTCATATAAATGCGAGCGTTCCCATTGCAAACCTACGAGCAAATGAGGATAAACGACATCTTGTCCCTTATCTTGCTCATGTTCTCCTTTCGTTCGCCCTGTCGTATCATAAATTTCGAGCGCTCGAATGATGCGGCGGCTATTGTTCGGATGAATCGTCTTTGCACTTTCGGGATCTTTTTCAACGAGTTCCGCGTACAGTATGTCTAAACCTTCTTCAGCTGCTCGCTGTTCATACGCTTGACGAATCGTTTCATCCGTCGCTTGTTCTGTAAATTGAAAATCATACAAAACCGCTTGCACGTAAAGACCCGTCCCTCCAACGATAATCGCTTGCTTTCCTCTCGCTTGTATGTCATCGATTGTTTGACGGACGAGCTTTTGATAGTCGCTCACTGAAAATGACGCTTCCGGCTCTAAATAGTCGAATAAATGGTGAGGGATGCCTTCTTTTTCCTCCTCTTTAATCTTTGCGGTTCCGATCGATAATTCTTTATAAATTTGCATCGAATCGCCATTGATTACTTCACCGTCGAGATGTTTAGCGAGCGCTACGCTGAGTGCGGTTTTTCCTGATGCTGTCGGACCGAGAATTGCAATAACTTTATTCATGTTGTAACCAACTTTCCATCACTGCGTAGACGGAAGCTTTCGCTCGTTCATGAAATAGTTCATGGCGCGCATTTTCCATCATATACAATGTCACCTCATTTTGTTTAGCATACTTCGATGCAAGACGACGAACATCACGCCCTTCTTTTCCAACAGGGTCTTCCGTTCCACCTAAAAAGAGAAGTCGTTTTCGCTGAGGAAGATGGCGCTCATTGTCGTACATGCGCGCAATGAGTGCAAACAATTGCTCATGAAAACGTGAATTCGCAATCGCTCCTGTCATCTCGTCTGCCACATAACGCTCGACGGCTTTCATATCGCTCGATAACCAATCCACATCCGTTACTCCTTCAAACTTTCGATTAAAACCAAGAAATGTTAACTTGCTTAAAAGTTTATCTTGTTGTTGATTGCGATATTTGGCTAGCGTTTCTCCTGCGCGAACTGCAAACTTCGGTGGACAGCCTGTTGAAGCAATAACTGCTTCTTGAATCGTCGCATCCGTTAAAACGAGTTGACGCGCGATGAACGAACCCATACTATGGCCAAATAAAATATAACGTTTTGACAGGTCTTTCACGTAATAGGCTCGTACCGCTTGCGCATCTTCTTCGTAATACATTGACTGTTCGACGACGCCAAGTTGCCCGTTCGCTGTATGCCCGTGCGCGCGTTGGTCGTGTGCAAATACGATGTAACCGAGCGATGCAAAATAACTCATCATTTCGTCGTAACGTCCAGTATGTTCTAACATTCCGTGCAGCACTTGAATGTATCCTTTACTCTCCCCTAAAGGCTCATAGCAAACCGTGTAAACATTTTTCCCATCTTTCATTTGTAACGGCATCGACGAACGTTTCACTTGCAGTTGCAAATCTTGCATGACCTTCTCCTCCTCACATAATTCGTTTAAACATTTTTTCGATTTCCGTCGTCGTGAAATGGATGAGCACCGGTCGACCGTGCGGGCAAGTGTACGGGTGCTCTGCTTTACTTAAATCATGTAGTAACTGTTCCATATGTTCTTTCGTTAAATAATGATTCGCTTTAATCGAACGCTTGCAGCTCATCATAATGGCTGCTTCTTCACGCAAAGCAGTAATATCTATTTTTTGATGCGTCAATAATTGTTCAATGAGCTGTTCGATCGTTTCTTCTACTTCTTCTTCTGGAAACCATGTCGGATATTCGCGCACCGTGTAGGAAGACGGGCCAAATGGTTCTAAAAAAACGCCTGCTTGTTCAAGCAATAGTTTGCGTTCTTCAATTTTCTCCATCTCTGCTTTCGAATAATGGAAAATGAGCGGGATTAACAACTGATGACGTTCTTCGCCCGTCGCTTTACCGAGTTGCTCTTTAAAAAACTCATATTTAATCCGCTCTTGCGCAGCATGTTGATCAATCATATAAAACCCGTCTTCATTTTGCGCAATAATATAAGTCCCATGTACTTGACCGACCACTTCTAAATTCGGAAAAGTCGCTTCTTCCTCTTGTGACGGAATCGTTAATATTTCTTCTTCCGGCTCGCTATAAAAATCGACGACAGGTAAAGATGTTTCTTCTTGCCAATTCGTTTGCGGTGGCGCTGTTGGACGCTCGACGATAGGTGGCGCTTCTTTTTCCCAAATTGTCGGCTGATACGATTCGACATGCTTCGGTTTCGGTGGGACCGCTACAGGAATCGTTACACGCTCTTGCACAGCGTGACGAATCGTGTCGCGTATTAATTGTAATAAAGAGGCTTCTTTCCCTAACCGCACTTGTTGTTTCGACGGATGGACGTTCACATCTGTCAATTGAGGGTCTGTCGTAATTTCCAATACGACGATCGGGAATCGACCGATCGGTAAAAAAGTATGCATACTATCTAATACAGCTTGTTGAATCGCATAGCTTTTCACCCAGCGACGATTAATTAAAAAAGTCATATAATTCCGGTTGGCGCGCGTCACTTCTGGTAAGCTGACATAGCCTTTTATTCGATAATCTTGATTTTCCGCTTCAAAAGCGACCATTTTTTGAGCGATTTGAATGCCATAAATCGAGGCGATATTGCGCAATTGATCGTTTCGTCCCGTCGTTTCAACAATCGGCTTACCGTCGCTCACTAACTTGAAACTCACTTCTGGATGGCTAAAGGCGAGCCGATTTACTAAATCGATGCAATGCCCGAGTTCCGTCTGTAACGATTTCATATGTTTAAGTCGAGCAGGCGTATTGTAAAAGAGCTGGGACACTTGAAAATCTGTCCCTTTTCTTGCAGGTGCCCCGTCTACTTGTTGAAACTGACCACCATGTATTTCCACATAGGTGCCGACTTGTCCTGTCGATGTCGTCATTTGCACTTTGCTCACTGCGGCAATGCTCGCTAATGCTTCACCACGAAAGCCGAGCGTTTCGATACGAAATAAGTCGTATTCGTTTTTCACTTTGCTCGTCGCATGACGTTCGAATGCTTTCGTCGCGTCTTCTCGGTCCATTCCCGCTCCGTCATCGACGACGCGAATGAGACGTAATCCAGAATCTTCTACGTACACTTCAATATGCTTACTTCCTGCATCGAGCGCATTTTCGACGAGCTCTTTGACGATGGAAGCAGGGCGTTCTACTACTTCTCCAGCGGCAATTTTATTCGATAAACGGTCGTCCATAATATCAATATTGCCCATAAGTGATACGTCATCTCCATTTCTTTTGCCATTCGGCCAATTGTTGTAACGCTTCAAGTGGCGTCATATTGAGTAAATCTAGTTGCTGAATTTCTTCTTCGACTGGATGCTTCGTTTCGATAACAGGTGCTTTTTTATCCACTTCTTCAAAAAAGGATAATTGTGCGGGTTGCTCTTGAATGCCTTTTTCTACTCGTTGCTCTGTCGATATTTCTTCAAACGATTGCGTTTCATTTTCAAATTGAGCGAGCAATTCCCCTGCACGAGTTAAAATCGATTCAGGCAATTTCGCAAGTTTTGCCACATGAATTCCGTAACTGCGGTCTGCTGCACCCGGTGCTACTTTGTGTAAAAAGACGACATCGCCATCTTGTTCTGTCGCTTGTACGTGAACGTTTCGCAATTGAGGTAAATTTTGTTCTAAAAAGGTCAATTCATGATAGTGCGTTGAAAATAAAGTGTTCGCACCGATCTCATCGTGAATGTATTCCATCATCGCTTGCGCTAAACTCATACCGTCATACGTAGACGTTCCACGACCAATTTCGTCAAACAGTAATAAGCTGCGAGACGTCGCATGTGTAATCGCATATTGAGATTCCATCATTTCCATCATAAATGTACTTTGACCGGAAGCGAGATCATCCGCTGCGCCGATGCGTGTGAAAATTTGATCGGTAATCGGCAAATGTGCACGGTCGCATGGTACGTAACTACCGATTTGCGCCATAACAATCGTCAATGCTACTTGTCGCATATACGTACTTTTCCCTGACATGTTCGGTCCGGTAATTAATAGCATATTGCTCGATTCTGTCAATTCACAATCGTTCGGAACGTACAATTGTGCGTCCATCATTTGTTCAACGACGGGGTGACGCCCGTTCGTAATCGTAAGCGCTCGTCCTTCATGGAAAGTTGGACGGACGTAATGATAACGTTCCGCTAAATCAGCAAACGCAATAAGTACATCTAGTTCACTCAAATGATGTGCCAATTGTTGCACTTCTTGAATATGTGCTTGACTGTCACTTCTCACTTTTGTAAAGAGCGTATATTCCAGTTCTAAACTTTGTTCTTCCGCATTTAAAATGAGCGCTTCTTTTTCTTTTAGCTCTTCTGTAATGAAGCGCTCCGTATTCGCTAATGTTTGTTTTCGCTCGTAGCGCGCTTCGTCCATTAAAGCAGCATTGGCACGTGTCACTTCAATAAAATAACCGAAAATACGGTTGTAGCCGATTTTCAAGTTTTTAATTCCTGTTTTTTCGCGTTCTTCTCGCTCTAATTGTTGCAACCACGTTTTTCCGTTGCGGGAAGCATCGCGTAAACGATCAAGCTGTTCATCA
>JASLHQ010000185.1 GCA_030152265.1 Savagea sp. | reverse complement strand
ATTTGCACTCATTACACGCACGTTTGCGATGTTAGGATATGATGCGATTTGGCCTTTATTAAAATATTTAGGAAGCGTTCTCATCGGTCTATTCTTCATGTTAATCGTCTATGTCATCTTATTGCGTATTTTCGGAAAGGTAAACCCGTTCATCTTCTTCAAGAAGATTGTGCCACCGATGTCGATCGGCTTCTCAACCGCGAGTTCAGCAGCCGCTCTTCCGATTTTCTTACGCACTGCGGAAGAAAGCTTAGGAGTGGATAAGAAAGTTTCTTCTTTCACTTTGCCACTCGGTTCGACAATCAACATGGACGGTACTGCTATTATGCAAGGGGTTGCGACCATTTTCATCGCCCAAGTGTACGGAGCGCATTTAACGCCATCTGATTACATTATCGTCATTTTAACAGCGACTCTCGCATCAATCGGTACCGCTTCGATGCCAGGCGCTGGAATCATTATGTTGTCACTCGTCCTCACTTCTGTCAATTTACCAGTTGAAGGAATTGCCCTCATCATCGGGATTGACCGGATTGTCGACATGTTCCGAACGTCTGTCAACTTATGTGGAGACGCGGTCGGTACTATTATCGTTGCCAACTCAGAAGGCGCGCTAGATGAAACCGTCTATAATGATCCGACGAAAGTGATTCGATAAAAAAATAAAATATCAATCGTTAACATTAAAAAAGTTGAACTTGAGCGCACTCAAGTTCAACTTTTTTCAATTTTATTTATGAAACGGATAAGCTTCCACGATGCGACCTTTTCGTCCCGTCGTCGTTTCCGCTTGTGCGAGCGAGTTTAAAATGGCTTCTTCTGTCGCTTCTGCTGCCGCTTTAAACAATTGATACATTTCTTCTTCATCGTCACGTAACACGTGCAAAGCTATTTTTTCATCCGACTGATGTGGGATGCGATGCGCTGTTGAAAAACCAATCGTAATATCGCCACTGCCGTTTGAAAAATAAGCCCCCGTCTTTCCGAGTCCGATGCTACAACGTTGAATGATTCGCTTTAATTGCCGTTGCGTCACTGGTGCATCTGTCGCTAAAACGATGATAATCGAGCCGTCCGTTTCAGCAATCGCTTCTTCTGTATGTCGACCTTTATAACGAGCATATTCAAAATCGTGCTCTTTCCCAAAATTGCTTAAGACGAGTACACCGACTGTATAATGATCTGTACAACGGGAGCTGGAGCCTATGCCACCTTTATGTCCGAAACAAACCATTCCTGTTCCTGCACCGACCGCTCCTTCTTCCGCGCGAGTTGTGGAAGCATTTTGCAAAGCGCGTTGTACATGTTCTTCACGGACAGCGATGTGACGAATTGTATTTAAATGGCCATCATTACACTCTCCTACGACGACGTTAACCGTTCCTGTCGTATCTCCAATTTCAGGGCTTTGGGTCAACATCTCTTTAACTGTACTTTGCAACACTGTGCCTACCGCAAGCGTATTCGTCAACATAATCGGCGATTCAATCGTTCCTAATTCGTCTACTTGTACGAGCCCTGCTGTTTTACCAAATCCGTTAATGACGTGACTCGCTCCGATCACTTTCTCACGAAATAAATTTCCGTCATGTGGTAATATAGCGGTCACACCTGTACGAATGACTTCTCCATCTCCCAAGTCTTCTCGAATCGTTTCATGACCGACTGCCACACCTTCAACATCTGTAATGCAATTATGTACACCGGTCGGTAAATGACCGATTGTTATCCCGTATTCTCTAATTTTCATTGGAACCTCCTATTGTACGGCGCTCGCCATCATAATCCATGAGCGAACATACCGGTACGCTTGTTCAACATTTTCCACAGTAATTTGGACGGTCGTCGCATCGATGCGCGTTACATTTGGCAAAATGGCAATCGCATCCGCATATACCGTTTGACTTACCTTCATTTCAACTGTAACGGATTCAGGTAAAGCTAACATCGCATGATTTTTACGCATCAATGCTTCAAATACACCATCTTCAATTTTTTGTTGCGCTCGTAAAGGTGAATCGTTTAAAGCGACAACTTGATGAATCGTTTCTTTCACGACCGCTGTTTCAATAGAAGGAATGAGATGACGTGCTTCTTCTTGCATGTACTGGCATCCCGATACGAAGACGACAGGTGTATGAAAATAAGCGGCTAAGTATGCATTTAATCCAAATTCGCCGAGCGACTCACCATTCCATCGAATCGATTGAACGACACCGCCATGAAATGTATGATTGAGCACACCTGTTTGTCCCATTTGTGTATGGTACCCGACAAAAATCGCTGCATCAAAATTTTGTGCTTCAATCCCTTGCATCATCGCATAACGTTTCGGACTGCCTGAAATGAGGCGCGCATCAGCATCGAGTTGTTCAAGTATAATATTGCGCATCGTTCCGTGCCCATCGTTCACAACGACTGTTGTCGCACCTGCTCGTTTCGCACCGCGTATCGCAGCGTTCACTTCCTCCGTCATCCAAAGGCGCGCTCGATCATGTTCTCGCCCGTCCCTTGCCGTATGCTCGCGGTGGACGACGCCAGATACTCCTTCGATGTCCGCCGAAATATACACTTTCATATGCTCACTCCTTCTCTTTCTGTTCGCGATACATTTGTAAAAATTGTTCTCCAAGCGACGTAATTTTCGTCCCAGAACGACCAGGTCCTGCTAAAAGTAACTCCAATTGTTGAAGACCTTCTAATTTACGTCGCAACTGCTGTTCTGAAAATGTGTAATTTTGTTCATGCAACATTTGCAATACACGGCGTCTCCCTAACGACTGTAATCGTTCTTTTCCTTGCACGTACACGTATAAAATCGCGACAAGTTCATCGAGATATCCGAGCGCTTCCATTTCGTGTTTAATCTCTTCAAATCGTTGAATTGTCATCCCTTCATATGTGGCGTTCAAGGCGAGCTGTTCATATTGAACAGGTGAATTTTCTTTTGCAATAAATAATTGTGATTTTAAGTTGCGATGATGCAAAATCGAAAGATCGACGCGATGTTTTAAACTTTCATTAATTTCTCGAATAGAGTCGATACTTAAAATCCGAGAACCGATGTCAATACCAGGCGTTCCAGTTTTCGGCAATAAATGACGTTCTCCTGGAGTTAAAATGTAATCATATGTCCCTTCCATAAATGGGTCGTCTCCAAAGGCGACATATTCATGTTCAAAAAAGATATTTTTTAAAGATGCCACCGCATCTTCCGCATTTTGTTTCGTATCATTCACGACGAGAATTTTTTGCTTCGATGGCAAAAACAACAATTGTTCTGCTGCTGCTACATTCACTTCTCGCTTTGCGATAATGACAGTTTGATTTTCGTGAAGATACGGCTGGACAATCCCGTACAAAATATCACTCGACAAAACGATGATATCTTCTCGCTTTAAATGTCCACCATCTAAGTCTTCAGAAGTTGTCGCTACAATGTGCGCGCGATCCCCAAAGATTTGCAACATTTGGTACGCGATATGATTCACATAATTTCGGTATGTCGTAATGATGACAATGCGATCTTTCATGCACTTTCGTCCCTTCTTTTAAGCTAACTCCTCCACGAAGTGACAAGCGGCAAAATGTTGATCGCCATAAGATTCGTACTTTGGCTCTTCCACTTTACATCGCTCTGTTGCGAATGGACAACGCGTATGGAATGCACATCCAGAAGGCGGGTTCGCTGGATTCGGAATATCTCCTTTCAAGACGATTCGTTCTCTTTTTAAGCGAGGATTCGCAATCGGAACAGCACTTAACAATGCTTTCGTATACGGATGAAGTGGATTTTCGAAAATTTGAGTCTTTGAACCGAGCTCAACAATTTTTCCTAAATACATGACCGCTACTCGATCTGAAACATGTTCTACGACGCTCAAGTCATGCGAAATAAATAAATACGTGAGTTCATACTCTTCTTGTAAATCTTTCAACAAGTTCAATATTTGTGCTTGAATCGAAACGTCTAGCGCCGAAACAGGCTCATCCGCAATGATAAGACGAGGATTCACTGCAAGCGCTCGAGCGATTCCAATACGTTGTCGTTGTCCACCACTAAATTCGTGAGGGTATCGATTACCATGATACGTATTTAATCCAACTGTTTCCAGTAATTCATTCACTCGTTTTTTACGTGTTGCCGCATCAATCCCATGAACGATTAACGGCTCTTCGATGATCTCTTTCACTTTCATGCGTGGATTTAATGATGCATATGGATCTTGGAACACCATTTGCATCTCTTTTCGAAACGGTCGCAATTCATTTTCATTCAAATGCGTAATCTCTTGGTCATCGAAGTGAATACTTCCTTCTGTCGGCTCTAACAACTTCAATAGCACTCTTCCCGTCGTCGACTTACCACATCCACTTTCCCCAACGAGACTCAATGTCTCTCCTTGAAAAATATCGAATGTTAACCCGTCTACCGCTTTTACAATTTCACGCTCTCTCGAGAAGAATTTACGAGTGCCAGCAAAATGTTTTTTTATATTTTCTACTCTCACTAATACTTCACTCATTTTACCTCGCCTCCTCTTCATACAAAAAGCAACGGACGTGATGGTTTTCTGAATAAGCATCATAGGTCGGTTCTTCCGCCCAACAACGCTCCATCGCATGTGGACAACGCGGCGCAAATTTGCATCCTTCCGGCATTTTAGAAGGAATTGGAACATTTCCAGGAATCGATTGAAGACGTTCCACTTTTTCACCTAATGTTAACGTTGAAGCAAGCAAGCCTTGTGTATAAGGATGCTTCGGATTTTCGAAAATCGTATACACATCACTTTCTTCCACTGCTCGCCCTGCGTACATGACGACGACACGATCACACATTTCTGCAACGACACCTAAATCATGGGTAATGAGTAAAATAGACGTTTCAAAATCTACTGTTAATTTTTTCATCAACTCTAAAATTTGAGCTTGAATCGTGACGTCCAAAGCTGTTGTCGGTTCGTCCGCAATGAGTAATTGCGGATCACAACTCATCGCCATCGCGATCATGACACGTTGACGCATCCCGCCGGACAATTGATGTGGGAAACTATCTACTACTTTATCTGGACGCGAAATGCCAACTGCTGTCAACATTTCAATCGCTCGTTCTCTCGCTTGTTGTTTCGTACATTTCGTATGAAGCAAAATCGCCTCTTCAATTTGCCGTCCGATTTTAAATACAGGGTTTAAAGAAGTCATCGGTTCTTGGAAAATCATCGCAATTTCATTTCCACGAATTTTTCGCATTTCACTCTCTTTTGCTTCAACTAAATTGCGCCCGTTATACACAATTTCTCCTCCGGCTATTTTACCTGGAGTATCTCGCAATAAGCGCATAATAGATAGAGAGGTCACACTTTTTCCACTACCTGATTCACCAACTATTCCTAATGTCTCCCCTTTTTTAATGGAAAAGGATACCCCATCGACTGCTCGAACGACTCCCGCATCGCTATAAAAATGAGTTTGTAAGTCGTTCACTTCCAATACATGTTCTACCATAAGTTTCCCCTCCTACTCTTTAATTTTTGGATCTAATGCATCTCTTAACCCGTCACCGAGTAAGTTAAAGACGAGCACAGTGATGAAAATAGCTAAACCAGGAAAAAGGGTAACGTGAGGTGCCATGCTTAAATAATCACGGCCACCACTTAACATCGCACCCCATTCAGGTGAAGGTGGCTGCGCGCCCAATCCGATAAAACTTAAACTCGCTGCCGTTAAAATCGCAGAGCCTATTCTCATCGTAAAATAGACGATAATGCTCGATAGCGTACCAGGGAAAATATGCTTCCAAATAATTCGACTCGGTCGTGCCCCGATTGAACGTGTCGCTTCTACATAAAGCGTGGACTTCACTTCCAAAGTGGAACTACGAACGATCCGTGCAAATACAGGAATACTAAAAATCGCAACCGCAATAATAACATTTCCTAATCCTGGACCTAAAATCGCAATAATTCCAATCGCTAATAAAATTCCTGGGAATGCAAGAAGTACATCACAAATTCGCATAATAATACGGTCTACCCAACCACCGTAGTAACCGGCAGCTAAACCTAAAACCGTTCCGCCTACCGCTCCTAAAAAGACAGACGTTAACCCGACGAATAATGAAATTTGCGTTCCCGCGATAATTCGACTAAAAATATCTCGACCATACGCATCTGTTCCAGCCCAATGTTTCGCAGAAGGGCCTGATAAAACATTTTCATAATCTGGTTCTGTAATATCATACGGTGTAATATAAGGGCCAATAAAAGCTAAAACAAAGATAAATAAAATAATGATAAAAGAAACGAACGCTAATTTTTGTTTTTTGAATTTGCGCCAAAATTCTGATAACGGACTGCGGACCGTCTCTTCTTCTAACAACAACGCTTCGTATTGCTCTTTTTTCGTTTGTGTCATTTCCATATTCGGTCCCTCCTCAATCGTAACGAATTTGTGGATTCAAAATACCATATAATAAATCGACGACTAAATTAATGATGATAAATTCTAAAGCAAAGATTAACATCTCCGCTTGAATGACAGGATAATCACGGAATGCGACAGAATCGATAAGTAGTTTTCCTAGTCCCGGCCAACTAAATACCGTTTCAATGACGACAGATCCTCCGAGCAAAAACCCGAACTGTAAACCGGTCATCGTCACAACCGGAACGAGTGCATTGCGTAAAGCGTGATGCCAGACGATATTTTGTTCATTGACCCCTTTAGCGCGCCCCGTACGAATGTAGTCATTTTTTAATACGTCCATTAAAGAGGAACGAGTAAAACGAGCGACGACCGCCGCTACTCCTGTACCGAGCGTAATCGATGGTAAAATATAACTTTTCCACGATTCCATTCCTCCTGAGGGGAACCAGCCTAATTGCACAGCAAATATTTGAATGAGGACGAGCCCTAGCCAAAAGGAAGGTAATGACAAGCCGGAAACCGCTGCAAACATTCCGACATAGTCTGGCCATTTATTTCGTTTCGTTGCAGAAACGACGCCAATAATTAGGCCAATTACAACCGCCCATACCATACTCCACACTGTGAGCCAAAACGTTGGCATAAAGCGTGCTCCAATTTCTTCACTAACAGGGCGCTTCGTTTTTAAAGACGTTCCTAAATCTCCTTTTAACAGCCCACCCATATAACTAATGTATTGTTCATGCAATGGGCGATCTAGACCTAGTTCTTTTTCAACGAGCTTAATATCTTCTAACGTTGCATCTTCTCCAGCAACGAGACGAGCAGCATCTCCTGGAATCATATGAACGAATAAAAAAATGAAAACAGTAACGATTAACAACGTTGGAATTACTTCTAAAATCCGCTTTAGAAAAAACTTTAGCATGCGGTCATCTCCTTTCAAGTACGGTCCATTGAGAGAAAGAGAGCGCTATACAAAGATAGCGCTCATTCTCGACTACTCTTTAATTTCAATTTCTGTAATGCTTAATGAATTGTCTGGTAGTAAGTAAGCTCCTTCGATATAATCGCGTTTTCCTGCTAACGTACGAGTTGTCGCTAAGAAAATCCAAGGTGCGTCGTTCCATGCCTCTTGTTGTACAATTTTGTAAGCCGCTGCACGCTCATCTGAATTTGCTGTTTCTAATGCTGCTGCAATTCCAGCGTTCACTTTATCGTTTGAATAGTACGATACGTTATAAGAATTTGGTGGGAAGGCAGCTTCTCCGCCAATCAATGGACGAATGCCCCAATCGGCATCTCCTGTTGACGGTGACCAACCACCGTAGTAAATACCGACTTCAGCATCTGCAGGGTTTTCTACAGACCAAATGCGATCCGATAATGTTCCAGACTCCATCGGTAACACTTCAAGCTCTACATTAATTTGTGCTAATTGTTGTTGGAGGAACTCCATCGCTTTGACAGCCGTTGAACTGTTGCCACCCCATACTGTCGTTTTAAAACCAGATTCATATCCCGCTTCTTTTAATAATTCTTTCGCTTTTTCAACATCGAAGCCATACGGCGTTTGTTTTTCGTAATATTGAACGTTCGGCGCAATAATTGAATCTAAAACGTCCGCTTCTCCGTTAAGTACGACTTTAATAAATGCTTCTTTATTTACTGCTAAGTTGAGCGCTTCACGCACTTTCGGGTTGTTGAACGGTTCTTTCATCGTATTGAGGGATGCATATTGAACGACAATCGATGGTTCAGAATCAACGACAATTCCGTCTTTCCCTTGTAATGCTTCAACTTGTTCAGTCGGAACAGGGTAGATGAAATCTGCCTCTCCCGTTTGTAACATCGCAACACGTGAGCCATTTTCTGTTACTGGTTTGAATGTTACTTTATCTACTTTCGGGTATCCTTCTTTCCAATAATTTTCATTCTTTTCCACTTCTAAATATTCACTTGGACGCCAATCTACAAATTTAAATGGACCTGTTCCTACAGGATGACGTGCAACGTCTTTCCCAAACTCTTCAAGAGCTTTCGGACTTTGAATTCCTCCTGCTGGGTGAGCGAATGTATTTAACATCGCTCCGAACGGTTCTGATAAAGTAAATTTCACTTCATAGTCAGAAATAATTTCAATTGTATCGATTAATCCGTATAAACTTTGGCGTTTTAATCCGTTTTCTGGATTCGCTACACGCTCGAAATTCACTTTTACTGCTTCGGCATTGAATGGTGTTCCATCATGGAA
>JASLHQ010000169.1 GCA_030152265.1 Savagea sp. | reverse complement strand
GTAATTATTTTCAGTATCTACGCCCATTTGGCTTCTCGGTAAATCGCGTAAATGCCCTAAAGATGCTTTTACTGTGTAACGTTTTCCTAAATATTTTTCAATCGTCTTCGCCTTCGCTGGCGACTCGACGATGACTAAATTATCTGCCATGTACACATATCCTCCCCAGTAGTAGAGATTGTCATTCTTTTTTATATTTCAATGAGTCAACCTATTCGTCTACATTTCACTTCTGTTGCAAAATGTATAACAGTTTCAATGGAAAATCAACCATTATTGTATATTCTCTCGTTTATTTTGCGTTCTTTTCGAACGATTTCTTGAAATTGCGCACTCGAAACAATCGGTATTGCACCTTGTTCAATTAAAAGATTCGGTCCTTCGTGAAGCGAGTGCGTAAAAGGACCAGGATACGCATAAACCGTGCGTCCATGCGATAAAGCATAGTCGACCGTACTCATCGTCCCGCTCTTTCGTTCCGCTTCCGTTACGATAATTCCTTCACTCATTCCCGCGATAATGCGATTGCGTTTCGGAAACATCCAGCGACGCGGCTTCATAAATGGTGGGTATTCCGAAATGACGAGTTCGTGTGTTCTTAAATATTGTTGCAACGCTCGATGTCGTTTCGGATATGTATTGTACATGCCATGCCCTAAAACTGCAATTGTTCGCACTTTTTTTCGAATCGCTTCTTCATGAGCCATCCGATCAGCACCTTGTGCCATCCCTGATACGACTGTATAACGTTCATTCGCCAAAACAGGCATGATAGTCCGAATTCCTTTCTCGCTGTATGAGGTCGCTTTACGCGAGCCGATGATCGCGATCATAGCGGATGTTAATAAGCTTACGTCGCCTTGTGCATAAAGTAAAGCGGGTGGATCAAATGTATGTCGCAAAAATGATGGGTAGAGCGGATGAGTATAGGCGATGATCTGAATGTTCGCCTCACGTAATTCACGTTCATATGTCTCTATTGAAAAATGATTCGCTCGTTCAATCCACGTTTCTTTCTCATTCAATACGAACGGAACGTCCAACCATTCTTTCACTGTTTTCTCCTCATTTTCTGTTGTAGCATACCATTCAAAAAACGGACGAAAAAATCGATAATCTCGTTGTGTTATATAATGAAGGAACACGATAAATTGCTTGAAATTCAAATCATTTTCTCTCCTTAATTTTCTTGTTTTTGAATGTAAAATACCCCTCAACCTTATCGATTGAGGGGTATTTTTTATAAATTAGTGAGTTTTACACTTGTCGTATAAACCTTCTTCTTTTAACACTTTAATTAAAGTTTCACCGATTACTGATGGTGTGTCCGCAACTTGGATACCTGCTGCGTTCATCGCTTTAATTTTCTCTGCTGCCGTACCTTTACCGCCTGAGATGATCGCACCAGCGTGTCCCATACGTTTTCCAGGAGGTGCAGTTTGACCACCGATGAAACCAACGACTGGTTTCTTCATGTTCGCTTTCACCCATTCAGCTGCTTCTTCTTCCGCTGTTCCACCGATCTCACCGATCATGACAACTGCGTAAGTTTCTGGGTCTTCGTTAAATTCTTTTAAAACGTCGATGAAGTTTGTACCGTTGACTGGGTCTCCACCGATACCGACTGCTGTCGTCTGACCGATTCCAGCTTCTGATAATTGGTGAGTCGCTTCATACGTTAATGTACCAGAACGTGATACAACACCTACGTGACCTTTCGTATGAATGTATCCTGGCATAATACCAATTTTACATTCTTCTGCCGTAATAACACCTGGACAGTTCGGTCCGATTAAGCGTGTCTTTTTACCTTCCATGTAACGTTTTACTTTTACCATGTCGAGAACTGGAATGTGCTCTGTAATACAGATTGTCATATCGAGTCCTGCGTCTGTTGCTTCCATGATCGCATCCGCTGCGAATGGAGCTGGTACGTAAATAACTGAAACTGTCGCGCCTGTTGCTTTTACTGCCTCTTCAACTGTGTTGAAAACAGGTACGCCTGCCGCTTCTGTTCCACCTTTACCAGGTGTTACACCACCGACAATTTTTGTTCCATATTCTAACATTTGCTCTGTGTGGAAAAGAGCAGTAGAACCTGTGATACCTTGTACGATTACTTTTGTATCTTTATTAATATAAATACTCATCAGTTTACCCTGCCTTTCTTACCCTACGAGCTCAACGATTTTTTGTGCACCGTCTGCCATTGTGTCTGCTGGAGTGATTGCAAGTCCAGATTCTTTCAATAATTGCTTACCACGGTCAACGTTTGTACCTTCTAAACGTACGACGAGTGGAACTTGAAGTTGTACTTCTTTCACAGCTGCGATGACACCTTCAGCGATAACGTCACATTTCATAATTCCACCGAAAATGTTAACGAAGATTCCTTTTACGTTCTCATCTGAAAGGATGATTTTGAATGCTTCTGTAACTTTTTCAGCAGTCGCGCCGCCCCCAACGTCAAGGAAGTTAGCCGGTGAACCGCCGTAATAGTTAATCGTATCCATCGTCGCCATTGCGAGTCCAGCACCGTTAACCATACATCCGATGTTACCATCTAAAGAAATGTAGCTTAAGTCATACTTAGAAGCTTCAATTTCTTTTTCATCTTCTTCTGTTAAGTCGCGTAATTCTTGAATGTCTTTATGACGGAAAAGACCGTTCTCATCGAAGTTGAATTTCGCGTCAAGCGCCATTACTTCGTCTTCTTTCGTTACAACGAGTGGGTTGATTTCAACGATTGAAGCGTCTTTGTCGATGAATACATCGTAAAGACCGAGCATGAATTTCGCTGCTTTGTTTACTAAGTGTGTCGGAATGTTCATGTTGAATGCCATACGACGAGCTTGGAAACCTGTAAGTCCAACAACTGGGTCAATCACTTCTTTGAAGATCTTTTCAGGAGTTGCTTCAGCTACTTCCTCGATGTCCATACCGCCTTCTTCAGAACCCATTAAAACGACTGAGTCTGTCGCACGGTCAACGATTAAGCTAATGTAATATTCTTTCTCGATGTTAGAACCTTCTTCAACGAGTAAACGTTGTACTTCTTTACCTTCTGGTCCTGTTTGTGGCGTTACGAGCACTTTGCCGAGTAATTCTTCAGCGTACCCTTTCACCTCATCTAAAGATTTAGCGATTTTAACACCGCCAGCTTTACCGCGTCCACCTGCGTGAATTTGTGCTTTCACGACATAAACGTCTGTGCTAAGTTTTTTTGCAGCTTCTACAGCCTCTTCAGGTGTAAAAGCGACATGTCCCATTGAAACAGCTACTCCGTAATCACGTAGCAATTGTTTACTTTGGTATTCATGGATATTCATCTTACATCCTCCAATCAAATATATAACATCTGTACTACCAATTATATTGTAATAAAGTTCTGTTGCTTTGTCCACATGAAGCGTTGTAAATTGTCCGTTAAACGAAATTTTTTATTAATTCAGTCTGTTTTTTCTTTCTTTATCGACATTATAAA
>JASLHQ010000110.1 GCA_030152265.1 Savagea sp. | reverse complement strand
GCCAACAATTTGCCCCGCAATATATGGCATAATTTCATTTGTTGGGAACTCCCCAATCGCTGCCATACCGAGTGTCACCGCTGGATTTAAATGCGCTGCACTAAATGGAGCTGATGCATAAATTCCGAGTGTTACTCCGAGTCCCCAACCCATCGTGATGACGATCCAACCGCCACCGTTTGCTTTTGAATCATTTAAAACAACTCCTGCGACAACTCCGACACCTAATACAATTAACACCATTGTACCGATTAATTCACCAAAAAAACCTGTCATATTATTCTCCTCCTTTTAAATTTTGGGAGGCAGAGAGATGAAAAAACCCCACACGTATGCCTATAGATGCATTCGTGTGGGGTCTCTATCCTCAGCCACTTTTTGTATTAACTTACATTCAATATAAGTGACGAGGTCCTTTGTGTCAACTACAAATTTATTTTCCATAAACTTTCGTTTGACGTTGTAACGGCATGTGCCCCTGCACGTAATGCTGCCTTCACTTGCTCTTCTGTATTGATCAATCCACCGCTAATGACCGGAATGTTTGTCGTTTCTTTCACTTCGGTAATCACTTCGGGAATGATCCCAGGTAATACTTCAATATAATTTGGTTTTGTTTGTCGGATGAGCGAATAACTTTTTTCTAAAGCCATCGAATCGAGTAAAAACATCCTTTGAATCGCGACAATATCTTTCTTTTTTGCCTTCAAAATAATGTTCGAGCGTGTGGAAATAATACCATCTGGTCGAATATCATGAAGCAAAAAGTCAGCCGCAAAATCATCCGTCTTCAATCCATGCACGAGATCGGCATGGATGAAGATTTTTTTATCGCGACGTTTCGCCTCTCTACGGATGAGTGCTAATTGACTAATGTGCACATCTAATAAAACGAACGTTTCAAAAGATGATTCCATAATTTTTTCAAATTGTTGCATTTGCCTTAACGCAGGTAAAATCTTTTGCGTTACCATAAGCTTCCCTCACTATTCAGCAATCGCTTCAGTCGCACGTTCAATTTCAATGCGTAAGCCTTGCTCGTATTGATTACGTACATCGTCTTTCCAGCCGAAGTATTGTTGCATCACGTTAATGACTTCGTCTTTCCATTGTAATGCGTAATCGATATTGAACAAAATATATCCTGTACGACGCAATAAGAAGTCGACAGGTGTCATCGCCATTTCTGCTTCCATCGCGTACATTAATTGTCCGTAAAGGTCATCTGGCAATTTCGAATCGTTATTGTCCATATAACTTACAACTTGTCCGATATTGCTTCCATATAGACGAACGAGATGAACAGCGCGGTCCTTTTCAATACCATGTTCTACTAATTTATTCGATTCTGTTTCGATAAATTGTGGTAATGCATCAGAACCACCAATTTTACCGCCTGAAATCGGCATATGTTTCGTACGGCTATTCGTGTATAAAATATAGTTTTCTTGTTTGAATTTTTTCACGATGCGATCGACGATTGTTTCTGCCATTTTACGATAACCTGTTAATTTACCGCCCGCAATCGTCATAAGTCCCGATTCTGAAACCCAAATTTCATCTTTACGTGAAATTTCTGAAGGGTTTTTCCCATCTTCGTGAATTAATGGACGTACGCCCGCCCAGCTTGATTCAATATCTTCTTCTTTCACTTGGATATCTGGGAAGATATATTCAATCGCCTTTAAGATGTATGCGCGGTCTTCTGATGTAACCGTCATGCGCTCTGGATCTCCATCATAAAATGTATCTGTCGTACCGACGTATGTTTTTCCTTGACGTGGAATCGCAAAGACCATACGTCCGTCTGGTGTATCGAAGTATACCGCTTGTTGAAGTGGGAATGTTTGTTGGTCAAAGACGAGGTGAACTCCTTTTGATAATTGAAGGTGTTTTCCTGCTTTTGAACCGTCCATTTCACGCACTTCATCGACCCATGGACCCGCTGCGTTTACGACGACTTTCGCATTGATTTCAAACGACTCTTTCGTTTTTAAATCTTGTGCGACGACGCCTGTCACTTTTCCGTGAGAATAGATGAAGTTTTCCGCTTTTACGTAGTTTGCGACAACTGCACCGTATTCGATCGATTCTTTCATTACTTCTGTCGTTAACCGAGCATCATCTGTACGATATTCGACGTATAAACCGCCACCTAATAAGCCGTCTTTTTTCACGATTGGAACTTTTTGTTCGACTTCTTCACGTGATAACATCGTGCGGCGTTCTGACTTTTTCACTTGCGCTAATGTGTCGTACACTTTTAAACCGATTGAAGTTGAGAAACTACCGAATGTTCCTCCTTTATAAAATGGGAGTAACATTTGAACAGGTGTTGTAACGTGTGGACCGTTTTCATAAACGATCGCACGCTCGCGACCGAGCTCGGCTACTTCTTTAATTTCAAACTGTTTTAAGTAACGCAATCCTCCGTGGACGAGTTTCGTTGAACGACTTGATGTACCGTGTGCGAAGTCTTCCATTTCTAATAATGCGACACTCATACCTCGTGATGCTGCATCGAGCGCGATTCCGACTCCTGTAATTCCACCTCCGATGACGACGACTTCAAATGACTCTGATTGTAAACGTTTAATCATACTTTCACGTTGTTTTGTCATATTTTCCCTCTCCTTTATAATAAAAAAGAGACCTCTCAACAAAGGTAGTGCGTCAAACACACTTCCCGTGAAAGGTCTCTCTATACTCAAACCGTATACAGTATTAACTTACTCTCATCATATCAAATCGTTCCGAAAAAGTAAAATGATGTCACTCTATTTTCGGCTCGACTTCCGGTGTCTTCACTTTATTACCGATGAGCGAAATCGCCGTTACACCGACGAGCATCGTGACGCCTCCGATCAACTGGAAAGTGCCGAGTCGAATACCGAACCATAAAATTGAAATGACCATTGCGGTTAACGGTTCGAAACTCGATAACACACTCGTTTCCACTGGCGTAATGTACGTCATGCTCCCTAAAAATAAAACGAAAGCGATCGTCCCGATAATGATAACACCGAGTAACATTAATGCGACTTGCCAATCGAACAATGTCGGGATGCCTTTAATGAAAGTAATAGGATTGAAGATGAGTAAGATGACCCCTCCAATAACCATTCCCCATCCGACGACAAGTAAAACTCCCCATTCTTGCATGAGACGTGCTGGATATAATGTATAAAATGAGAATGCAAAACCGACTGCAATCCCCCAAAATACAGCTTCGCGGCTAAGTGCAAATCCTTCTAACGTACCATCTGTCAGCAATAAAAAAAGACCGATCAAGGTCACGAGCATCCCTAAAATTTGCGCAATAGGTGGTACTGCTTTTTGAATGAGCGAAACGAATAAAATAATATAAATCGGTGCTAAAAATTGAAAGAGTGTCGCAATGACCGCATTACTCGTATCAATCGAAGCTAAAAATGTATACTGTACACCGAGCATTCCGAAAATACCAAAAATAATTAATTTACGCGTCCAAAACGGTTGAGCGAACGGACGACGTATCGGAATTCCTCTCCATTTTAAAACTGCGAGAAGCCCCGCTCCTGCAACTAGCAAACGTAAAATGAGTAAAAACTGTTTACTCATCCCTTGATCCAAAATCCATTCCATCATCGGTCCGGTAGCGCCCCAAAACATCGCTCCGACGACGATCATTAAAATCCCTTTTGCACGTAGCATTCGTCCGTACAACTCCTTTCTTGACGCTTTACGTCATGTACGTTTACGTTAACATTGTTATATCGTATAAGTCCATCGTTTACATTATAAGTAATCGTTAACTACAATTTTTATACTTTAAAATAAGAAAGAGAGGAATTTTCATATTTCAGACGTATATTTTTATGATAAAATAATAATATTTGAGAGTTTATCCTATTTTAGTCATATGTCATCGATTAAATCAGAATCTTTTTAAGAGTCTTTTTTACTGATTTTATTATAGCAATCACCTATAATAGTATATTAGTTAGAGTGTAGAGAGAAAAGAGATTAAAGGAGTTATTTATTATGAAGGAAACAACTAAGTCAGAACTATACTTTTCCTGTTTAATGGATAGTCTAGATGAATACGTCATGGTAGTTAAGACTGATTCCGAAGGTTTTATTACATACACTAACCAAAATTTTCTTAAAGTGAGTGAATGGACACCAAAACGAGTACTTGGGAAATCGATTTGGCAAATGTTTGATCCTTCTGAAGAAGACCAAAAAAATGTCGATCTTATTTGGGAAACGGTACAAGCAAAACGTAATTATTTTGGCCAAGTGAAGAAAATGAGTAGGAAAGGGAAATCTTACTATGTCAAAATGTTAGCTACACCAATATTTGAAGATGATCGATTACATGAAGTGTTATTTTTACAATTAGATATGACTGAAGATATGGAGTTACAAGAAAAACTAGAACGCATCGCTTTTATCGATTTCGAAACTGGTTTAATGAGTCGATATAAACTCGAAATGTTAACGACAAATCGCATTAAAGAAAACCTTCATTTCTCATTCGTCCATTTAAATTTAGACTATTATATTTTCGACGATCGAAATAATAAAGCGAAGTTGGACTTGCAAATTATTCAACAATTTTCAAATCGTTTACAACGATTTTTCCAAGATAGTCCGATTGCACGAATTAATAAATACGAGTTCGTTATCTTAACACCTCACGCTGATTGGTTCATCCAAAGTTTTATGAACTTCTTAGAACAACAACCGATTCATATCGAACAATATCAAATAAAATTAACAGTGAGTGGTGGCATCGCGAAATTCCCAGAAGATCAACAAACGTATGAGCGACTATTACTCGCTGCACGTGAAGCGACACAGTCCATTATGCGTTCTGGGGGTGGCGATATTTTATCTTTAACGACAGAACAGCATAAAAAAATTGATCGCTACGCTTTAATTAATGAGCGTTTACCGTTAGCGATTCAAAATGGGGATTTATCTGTCGTTTATCAACCACAACTCAATTTAAATACAGGTGAAAAGAATGTGTATGAAGCACTCATTCGTTGGAATGACGAGATTCTCGGAGAAGTAAAGCCGTATGAACTCATTCCGATTTCTGAAGAAAGTGGGCTCATCCATGAAATTGGGGATTTTTTATTCCGAACGGTCGCTCAATTCGCTGCTGAACGAATAAAGGAAGAGCCGAATTTTCAAGTGGCCATAAATTCCTCTATCCGTGAATTTATGAAAGATAATCATAGTGTGACACTGCAATCTATTTTAAATGAATACGGCTGTCCAGCAAATGCGATTCAAATCGAAATTACAGAAAAATTTGCTTTCCAAGCAGAAGAACAGCAATCGATTACGCGACAAATGCAACAATTGCAACAGCTCGGAATTACATTTGCACTCGATGATTTCGGTACAGGGTATGCTTCTTTCAGATTCCTTCAAACTTTACCGATTTCTATTGTAAAAATCGATAAATCTTACACACAATCGCTCGTCACTCACCCACAGACGACAAAACTCGTCGAAGGTCTCATTCGTCTTTGTCATTCTCTCGACATTCACGTCGTCGCAGAAGGAGTCGAGCAAAAAGGACAATTTGATATGTTAAAAAAACTTAATGTCGATTCAGTACAAGGTTATTACATTGCACAACCCGAAGCTTTCTAATAAAATATAAATCATTCTTTTAAAAGGATTGACTAATCGTAACAAAGAGGCTGGGACATAAATCAAAATGTAATAGAAAAACAACGATTAGTAAAATAAAAAACGCATGAAATCAAGGTTTTAACTTTTGATTTCATGCGTTTTGAGGATTTTCAGAGGTTTTGTCCTGACCTCTTTTTTCTATTATTTTTCTTGTGCGATATATTTCCATATCATCGTACTTAATGATTTCGCTTCTGATTCCCAACGCGTATTCATGAAGCTCGCTCGAAACTCTCTCAAAATCGTGTTGAGTAAAGTCGGACGCAGCGGAGTACGTCGTAATTCTTCAATTAAAAAAGAGAAGTATTCCAATTGCATCTTGCTTAAATCAATACACTCTCGTTGGAATTGGCTCAACTCATCTACTAATTCTTCAGATGTGACCGTTACTTCAGATGTTGGAATATCAAAACGTTGGAAAATTGAACTGCCAACGAAAGCATAATTATCTCTTACGATTGGTTCGACGATGTAGTCTACGATATTTACTAAATAAGACACGAGCGCGCGCGCATCGATCGCTTCATAATTATGAGGTCTTGAAAAATTTAAATATTGTTGAATCATTCCTGTGAACATAATAGACAAGTCGGGAGCGTACGGACGAATCTCTTCTCCATGTATATCGATTAATCTCTCGGCAATCCACAATAGCTCTTCTTTAAAATGAGCTTCCAAAAATGACATGAGCTCGCGATTTCCTGAATAAAAAACGGCCTCATATAAAGGTAATAAATTATCTTCTCTATTAATGACGAGCCGCAATGCGACTTGTTCAGCAAAAATTGCTGGATCTTTTTTATTTTGCTCGGTTAACAATTCACTCCGTAACATCACCGCTTCTTCGTAAGACTTTTGTAAAATCGCTTTTAAACAATCGTCTTTCGATTTAAAGTAATTGTAAAATGTTCCTTTTGAAATATTTGCTTCATCTAAAATATGTTGAATGGACGTTGCCGGAAAGCCTTGTTCGATAAATAATCGTTGCGCGACACGTAACACATGTCTTTTGCGATCTTTCATAATTCCCCTTCTCTCTTCCACCTGTTTCTTTCATTTAATTTAATCGAATTTAGACTGTTTGTCCAATCTATTAGAGTACAGTTCATTTTTGTTGAATTGTCCATATAAACTATGTAGAATGTTTTAAGTGAACTTAGAGTATAAATAATAGACTACAGTTTCGGAGGTTCTTTATGAAAGATCAACAAAAACCAATTCCATACGGGATGATTGCAATTTTGTTCTTCGGAGCATTCATTGCTTTTTTAAATAATACATTGTTAAACATTGCTATCCCAACGATTATGGAAGAATTTTCTGTCGAAATTTCCACCGCACAATGGTTAACGACAGGTTTTATGCTCGTGAACGGAATTTTAATTCCAGCGAGTGCTTTTTTTGTTCAACGTTTTACGAACCGCGCTTTATTTATTAGCGCGATGGCATTTTTCACCGCAGGGACAGCACTTGCGATGGTTGCGCCGAGCTTCTTATTGCTCGTCGCTGGACGTATGCTACAAGCGACCGGTTCTGCACTGATGATGCCACTCTTAATGAATATTATGCTCGTCACATTCCCGATTGAAAAACGTGGAAGTGCGATGGGCGTATTCGGACTCGTCATGATCACAGCGCCAGCGATCGGTCCGACGTTGTCAGGATGGATTATCGAACATTACTCGTGGCGCACATTGTTCGGCATCGTTTTACCATTCGCTATTTTCATTTTACTCGTGGCAATTTTCAAATTGAAAAACGTTATGGAGACCCGCCCTGTCCATCTCGACACTTTCTCTCTTCTTTTATCCTCAATCGGATTCGGGGGAATTTTGTACGGGTTTAGTGCAGCGGGTGAAAATGGTTGGACACATTGGTCTGTGTATGGAACGATTGCGGTCGGTGCAATTGCGCTCACAATCTTTATCATTCGCCAATTGCGCATGAAAGAGCCTTTACTCGATTTACGCATTTATCGTTACCCGATGTTCGCTCTTTCGTCTGTCATTTCAGTCGTCATTTCAGTTTCGATGTTCTCTGCGATGATTTTGACGCCACTATACGTTCAAAACATTCGAGGCATTTCTCCTTTTGAATCTGGTATTCTCATGTTGCCAGGAGCGATTGTGATGGGGATTATGTCTCCGATTACCGGAAAACTGTTCGATAAATACGGCCCGAAAGCTTTAGCTTTAACTGGCTTAACAATCACTGTCTTCACGACATTTTTATTAAGTCGACTCGGCTTCGACGATGGTTACTATTACATTATGGCCGTCTATACAGCTCGCATGTTCGGTATGTCGATGGTCATGATGCCGATTATGACGAACGGATTGAACCAATTGCCGATGGAATCGAATCCTCACGGTACTGCCATTAACAATACGTTACAACAAGTGTCTGGTGCGATCGGTTCGGCTATTTTATTAACGATTACGACGAAACATACACAAGCAAAAATGGCAGAACTCCAAAGTACAGCGACAATGCCGAGCGATCCGACGGAAGCTTCTCAAATGATGTTCCAAATCGCTCAAGAAGCGACATTAAGTGGAATTAATCATACGTTCTTCTTATCGACCGTCATCGCAGCACTCGCACTACTCCTCACATTATTTGTGAAGCGTGTTCCGACATCTTAAAACTCTTTTCTTCGATGTCGATCATTGCCATTCCGGCTGGCGCTCTATATGGGCACGGCTCCAACTAAACGCAAAAGAGTAAAATATACGCAAAGAAATAAGGCATTTTCCATTCGAAAACGAATAGAAAATGCCTTATTTTTGTTCAGTACTCTCGTTAAAATGAGTATATTTGTTAAATTATTGTACGATGTTTTCTGGCGTTTCTCCATTTAATACAGCGAGAATTGCTTCTACGTTCATCTCTGCCATTTTCGTACGAGTTGCGATAGATGCACTTCCGATATGTGGTAAAGCGACGACGTTCGGTAACGTTAACAATTTATGATTCGGGTCAATCGGCTCTTGTGAATAGACGTCGAGACCCGCTCCGAAAATTTTACCTTCTTTCAATACATCGTATAACGCATCTTCATCGATAATTTCACCGCGTGCTGCGTTAATGACGATTGCATCTGGACGTAATAACGCAAGTTCTTCACGTCCGATTAAACCGTTCGTCTCTTCCGTAAGTGGCGCAAATATTGCGATAAATTGACACGTCTTTAATAAATCTTCTAATGAACGATATGTTAAGTTGTATTTTTTCTCTGCTTCTTCTTTACGTGTACGGTTATGATAAGAAATGTCCATATCAAATCCGTATGCACGGCGCGCTAACGCTTCTCCGATTCGTCCCATTCCGATAATTCCAATCGAAGCTCCGTGAATATCCATTCCTGCATAACCGAATGGTTCCCACGTGCTCCACTCGCCTGCACGAAGTGATTTTTCTGCCTGTGGTAATCGTCGTGCTGTCGACATTAATAAACCGAATGCGAGGTCTGCCGTCGTATCCGAAAGAACTCCCGGTGTATTTGTTACTGTGATGCCACGCTCGTTTGCCGCAGCGATATCGATATTGTTATAGCCTACCGCCATATTCGCTACAACTTTCAAGTTCGGAAGTGCATCCATCACTTCGCTCGTCACTTGGTCACTAAGTGCTGTCCAAAGTGCAACGACACGATCCCCGTATTGAAGCGCTTCCTCGATTGGTGTACCTGTAATGTTGTGAATGTCACATTGAATCACTTCATGATTTTCACGAAGTGGCGCAACGATCGATTCATCTAATTGGCGTGTTACATAAATGATTGATTTCATAATAATCCAAACCCCTTCCAACGATATTGTAATCTCCTCTTTAGTCTCTCACATTTCTAACACAAAAACTACAAAAGTGTAGCGATACGCTACACTTTTGTAAATTATAAATCATCAAATCCGTTTAAGTCTGATGTTTTCGTATATTGACGTGATTTTTGCTCGAAGAAGTCTGTTTTCACACCGTCGAAGTTATCGACATATGCGCGAATCCATTTCATCGGATTGTCGTAGTAGTCTTCATAAATTTCAGATAAGCCCATCATGCGTAACATTTTGTTCGCACGATATTTAATATAACCGATCATATCTTCCATTTCGATTCCTTCTACATCCGATAAAACATAAGTTGCCCACTCTTTTTCCATTTCGACGTTGTGACGGTATTGGTCATACACCCACTCGATAAACTGTTCGTTATTGTACTCAGGATTTTCAGCGAGCGTTGCACGGAACAATTCACTAATGAAACGCGCATGCTGTAATTCATCTCGGTTAATGAAACTAATCATCGTACTCGTCGCTACCATTTTATTATGGCGAGCTAAGTTGTAGAAGTAAGCGAACGCACTGTAGAAGTACATCCCTTCTAATAAAGATGTGTACACCATCGCTTTTAACGCTGTTTCAATCGTCGGTGTTTCCGCAAATTCATTATAAATTTCAACGATGCGCTCGTTACGCTTTAATAAAACAGGATCGCGACGTCCCATTTCGAACGCTTCGATTTGACCTTTCAAGTCTGTCACACTCGATAATACGTAAGCGTATGAATGATTATGTTCGCTTTCTTGGTCCGCAATTGTCGCCATAATCGATTTGACAGACGGGTCTGTCGTTAAATCTGCTAGTTTTGCCGCAAGATCTGTTTGTGGCGCATCGAGCGTCGCTAACAAGCCGATAATTTTCAAATAAGCGTCTTGTTCCGCATCTGTCAACGTCGCAAACTGTTTCACATCAGGTGTCATATCCACTTCTGCTGCAATCCAAAATTGCGCACGTATTTCTTCCCGAATTTCATAAAAGTGAGGATATTTAATGTCATTCCAATTCAAAATACCACTCGCTTCACCACCGAATAATTTCGTTGCACGGTTCGGCTCCATCGGCTCTAACACTTTTGCTCTCGTTAAAATTGTCGTCATATCCATTCTCCTTTATTTCTTTATAGAAAAAAGCCTATTGCCTAAACTGTAGGCCCATAGGCTTTGTCGTCTCTTTTCAAATTGTAAAAGTGTTGAATGACACGCTCTGTCCATTCTTCAACGAACTGCTCTTGATGTCCCCTCGGACTTTGTTCGATGCGCAAAGGAGGGAGTGGAGAATGATAAAATTTCGCCAATTTCGTCGCCGCATGGCAAAATAAATCATCGCCTCCAAACTGTGTATCTCCTGTTCCGAAAATGTAGACGAGTTCGGGTTTAAATCCGACTTGCGCGATAAATTTTTTCACTTTTACAGGTGTATCTCCCTTTCCCCATGTGAAACAACCGAGCATGAAAGCATCGTACGCTGTCACATCAGGGATCGGGGCGTTCGAACCGATTCGATACAGAGTGACGTCAATGGAAGCCTCGTTCAATTGACGTCGGATTAACTCTGCTACTTCTCTCGTATTGCCACTCCATGACATGTAGGCAATTAAGAATGACACCATTCACACTCCTCGATATTCGACGCTGTCGAACGAGTGTAATACGTAGATTTCATTCCTGAATCCCACGCTTGTAAGTGGAGTCCTAATAAAACAGAAGCACGAATCGTATTCGGCACGTAAATATTAAATGAAATCGCTTGGTCTATGTGACGTTGACGTGCTGCGTTTTGCTTCACGCTCCAACGTTGATCGACGATATATGCTGAACGACGGTATACGTCGTACGTATTGTGATCTAAATCAGGTGCGATTACTGGTAAACGGTAGTTTTTCTTCTCTTCGTGGAAGAACGGTTGGAAAATCGGGTCAATCGACGCTGTTGATCCTGCGATAACAGACGTTGATGAGTTCGGTGCAACAGCCATTAAATATCCGTTACGCATACCGCGCTCTTTCACTTTCGCACGGAGCTCGTTCCACTCATCCGACTCGTACTGACGACGTTCGAAGTATTCCCCTGTTTCCCAGTCAGAACCTTCAAATAAAGGATATGCTCCTTTTTCTTCCGCTAATTTCGATGATGCGTCAATCGTTAAGTACGCGATTTTTTCATAAAGTTCATCCGCATATTCAACCGCTTCATCCGACTCCCATTGAACACCTTTCAATGCGAGTAAATGGTGCCAACCGAATGTGCCGAGACCGATTCCACGGTAACGCTCATTCGTGCGACGCGCCTGCAATACTGGAATTTTATTTAAGTCGATGACATTGTCTAACATGCGAACTTGAATTGGAATTAAGCGTTCTAAAATGTCTGCTGGAACTGCTTTTCCTAAGTTGATCGACGACAAGTTACAAACGACGAAATCGCCTGGCTTTTTGCGTGTGACGATGACGTCATCTTCCAATTCCATCGTCTCGAACGTTGTCGGGCTCATATTTTGTGCAATCTCTGTACAAAGGTTAGAAGAATAAATAATGCCTTCATGTTTGTTCGGGTTTGCACGGTTCACTTCATCACGGTAAAACATGAATGGTGTACCTGTTTCGAGCTGTGAACGCATGACACGCTTCATAATGTCAATCGCTTGAACAGTCTCACGTGACAACTCTTCGTTCGCTACACATGCTGCGTACTTCTCACGGAACGAACCTTCCCCGCGCTTTTCATCGTAAAAGTCTTCTAACGAGAAGCCCATCA
Source organism: Savagea sp. (assembly GCA_030152265.1). Classification (GTDB taxonomy): domain Bacteria; phylum Bacillota; class Bacilli; order Bacillales_A; family Planococcaceae; genus Savagea. The sequence continues at coordinate 8,699 of JASLHQ010000110.1, read as the reverse complement.
CTTCGCGAACTTCATGCGGATCGAATAAGTGCCATTCTCCACGTGCTTCCACCGCTTCCATGAAAATGTCTGGAATACAAACACCTGTGAAAATATCATGTGCACGTAGACGCTCATCTCCGTTGTTCAATTTTAAGTCGAGGAATGTCGAAATGTCGCGATGCCATACATCTAAATAAACAGCGATCGCTCCTTGACGTTGACCGAGTTGGTCGACAGATACCGCTGTGTTGTTCAATTGTTTAATCCAAGGAAGAACGCCTGATGATGCGCCTTTAAATCCACGAATTGCTGAACCACGCGCACGTACTTTCCCCATGTATACACCGATACCGCCACCGAACTTCGACAAGTTTGCAACGTCCGTATTCGAATCGTAAATGCCTTGCAATGAGTCATCTACCGTATCGATAAAGCATGACGACAGTTGACCGTGCGTTTTTCCAGCGTTCGCTAATGTCGGCGTTGCAACTGTCATGTACAAGCTACTCATCGCCCAATATGCTTCACGTACATACTCCATACGACGTTCTTTCGCTTCATCTTGCATCAATGTTAAAGCGATCACTAACCAACGCTCCTGAGGCAATTCTACAGGTTCTTTTGAATAATCTACTGCGACGTAACGATCGACAAATGTTTTTAACCCGATATACGTAAATAATTCATCGCGCTCTTTTTCGATAAACGTACCTGCTTCTTCTAACTCTTCCGCCGTATACTTCTCGACGAGCACAGGAGTGTAGAGACCTGCGTCAACAAGCTTTTGGACGTTTTGTGCGAAGTCTGTATACACCTCGACACCACGTTTACGCTTTTGATCCGCATAAATTTTAATCGCATAAATACGTGAAGCAACAAATGTCCAATGTGGCGCTGTCTCATCGATAAAGCTCAATACGTCAAGTACCATCGCATCTGCCCATTCCGAGTCCGAACGCTCTGGGTAACGCGTTAACCAACGCTCACTCGCATCCAATAATTCTTGCACCTTTTCTTGTCCATAACGTGCGATTGCATCTTCTAAAATCGCTTGAATTACAGGTCTTTCTGTCATCGTTGTCATCGTCATTCCTCCTGAAATATATAAACTTGATTTTCTTATAAAAGCGGCTTTTTCAATTAAAAAAAAGCCATTTTTGTAAGAAATCAAAAGTAAGCTCTTTTCACTGAAACACAATATATAGTATGTCATTTAATAAACATACCACGATATATTGTGTTTTATTCTTTTTTCATTGTAGAAGAGTAACCGTATTTTTGCAAGCTACAGAAAATGCCATTTTTAATTTTTAGAACGAGAAATTAAAGTATTTAGCCGTTTTTCCTATGTTGCAAAAAAGAACAACCGTTCTCATTCCCTCTGGCGCAAACTCTATTATACCACCTATTTTTTTTTACGCTCGTCTTTTTGTTTAAACGAACAAAAAATTGCAAGTTCGCCGAAGACGTTCCTGCAATTTAGTCATTCTTTCTCATTTTACTGTTTTAATTGCTCTAGTGCTTTTTCTGGAATGTCATTTTCTTGTACTTCTTCATACGATGTTACCCCTTTTGACTCTTTGTAAAACAATTGTAAATATGCATCACGACGCAAATTTTTATGACTTGTAAACGTCATTTCTTTCATGTCGCCTTGTTCATTATAAGCTGGTAATTGGTAACTAAAACGTTCCATCTTTTCGCCTGTGTCGATTACAGTAATTTCACTTTCTCCATCGGTTGTAATTTGCAAATAGTAATGTTCTGCCCCGAAACGATTTAAATTCGTCCCGCGCAAAAAGTAAAATAAAACACTTAAGAGCAAGAAAACAGCAATCGTTAAAATTAATCCTATTTTTTTCATTCGTTCGTCTTCCTTTCTTTTTTCAAAGCGATCGTTCCGCTATAATGATCAAAATAAAACGGCTTCGTGCGACTTATGAGACGTATTGCGATATGGAGAATAATCGTCGCATTGACGAAAACAGAAAGGAAATTGATCGCAATTAAAAAGATGAGTGTCCATCCTGTTTCGTTCGGCACTGCTGCATCGGTCATCGACGAAATCATTCCTAACATGTACGGTAACGTAATCGCAATATAACGCTTCACTAAACTGAGACCGAGCGTATGTTGAATCGTTTCGTAACGAATGTTCACTATACGGGCACCGAGAGTCCTTCCACGATTTACAAGTGGGACGAGGACAATCATTACCAATAATGCGATGAAAAATATTAGTTGTTGTTCAAACCATTGTTGATTGCCAAAAGCCGCAATTATTCCTGCAATTACTTGTGCTGCAATAATATCGAAGAAAAGTGCTAACAATTCTGCACCTCGTGTCGCTTCACGTTTTTCCAACATCGCCGCATCGCGAATTTGTAGCGATGATTTCGATGGAATAAACATTAAAAAGAGGGGTGCTAAAATGAAACCGAGCACAGCTCCTGTCGTATTCGCCATCAAGTCATCGACATCGAACAATCGATATGGGCACGTATAAAACCCGTACAATCCCGTCAACTGTGTCACTTCAAAAAAGAGTGAGACAGCAAATCCGATGACGAACGCTTTCCAAATGTTACGCTTTTGCTTCCACATGTAACGGATATACACACCGAGTGGCAATAGTAACAATATGTTGAAAATTAATTGATAAAAAGCAGGAGTTCTCGCTAATTGTTTATAAGTAGCGAGAGACGACCATTGGATCGTCGCCTCACGCTGAATATCTGTTATAAATTGAAACGGCGTCGTCTGCATGTAATGAGCAAGTGGCAAACGCTCTACGCAGTTCACTCGCGACTCCGGTAATGGCAAAATGACGAGGAAGAAAGCACTCAAACTGTAAAAGATAAAGGTTGCGAGCATAAATGACTTCCAAAAGCTATAATAGCCATATTTTCGATATTGATAAACGGCCCACGGTACGGTTACAAGTATTGCGATCGCTGCAAAAACGATGATCGCCGATACAATTGGCGTCACATATGCACTCATTTCATTCCATCCTCTCTTACATCGATTGTTTCACTACTTTTTTATAATACCCCATCGTCAATACAGCAAACGATAAATAAATGAGCGAGTAAACACCCATCGCTATTAAAGTCGGAACCGTCACGTCCGTCATGAAAATAATGTTCGCCGATTGCACCGCAAACCATGAATGTAACAATCCGATCATTAATGGTAAACCGAAAACGAACACTTGCTTACGGCGAATACCGCTCAATAATTCTCTAGTGCTAAATCCGAGTTGACGCAACGTTTTATAACTTTGTTTTTCTTGTTCCGCTTCTGTCATCTGTTTAAAGTATAAAATACTTCCTGTCGAAATTAAAAAGACGAGCCCTAAAAATCCAGCGATGAAAATCATAAGTCCACTACTTTGGCGCATACTTTGATACTTCTCATAATAAGTCGAGTGGCGCAACACTTCATCTTCCACCACTTCTTCAAAGAGACGTTGTGCTTGTTCGAGTTCGCTATCAGAAACGGAAATCGCATAACGAACGGGACTCTCTTCTCCGCTTTGATATTGTTTCAATCGCTCATACTGTGCAGGAGAAACGACTAAATTCGCCTCAAATGACGTTAAGTTAAAAATATTATCTCCAGAAAATTCATGAATGATTAATTTTTGACCGTCACTTAGTTCGACATCAACCGGCATTTTCGTATCTTTAAATGCCCAGTACAACATGCTGTAATGAAGTGCGGCATAATCATCGTTCCAGTCATAGCCGAGATAGCTCAACTCTTCAGTCGATACGACATGAGCGGTCAAATCTTCTCGCACCATCTCATTCACTTCCGCTTCTTCTAAAGACAATTCAATCGGATAAGCGTGAACGGTTGACCGTTCATAGTTAATTTGTTCCGCTGTTAAACGTTGTTCAAACTGCTTCAATTGCTCGACCGATCCTATGAACGCATTCGGTTCTTCCGAAAACTGAAAATCGTTCGGCAACAATTGACGGGTCACTTCTGCATTAGAATAATATAACGAATACGAAATCGCAATCATCGTCATCGCCATAGCAGATAACGTCGTAATAATTGTGAGCGACTGCGCATTCCCTTTCATCCGATGCATGAGTGGCGCAATCGATAAACTATCTTTTAACGACATATGTCCTTTTTTCATTTTACGAATACGTCCGAGAACCCAACCGATTGAGACGCGGAACACTAAATAAGAACCGAATATCGTACTGAATAAAACGAGCAACATATTGAACAGTAAATATTGATTCATCATATTGCCACTTAACCAATATCCGAAAACAATGAAGCTAATTCCACCAATCGCGAGAATTGCTGTAATGAATCCTTTTGGCTCTTTCACAATTTCTGTCGCTTGATCTGCTTTAAACAATTGAATCAATGTCTTTTTATACACTTTTCGAATCATTTGAATCGATGTAATGACAATGATAATCGTAAAGACGAACAATGTACTTTTCAAAGCGTCCATCGAAAATTGAAGTTGAACCGTTTCTTGAATGCCAACTACTTTTAATAATAGAAGTAAAAAGAGTCGTGATACGATCGTACCTGTTAAAATACCGACGATTAACGCGCCGAAACTTAACAACACGTTTTCAATGATCAGCATTTTAGCGACCGCATTTTTCGTCAATCCAATCAATTGGTACAAACCAATTTCTTTACTGCGTCGCGTTAAGAAAATCGAATTCGCATAAATGATGAAAATTCCAGCGATGACGATGAGTAAAATGTTGGCTACTTTAAAACCCGATGTCATACTGCCAGACAACGCTGTACGCTCCGCTACTGTCGTATCAAATTGTAAAGACGCAAAAACGAAATAAAGAGCGACACTAAAAATGAGCGCGAAGAAATATAAATAGTAATGCTTCACATTTTTCTTCATATTGCGCAAGACGAGATCAAATAGAGTCAACCGTCTCACCTCCAAGCATCGCTTGCACTTTTAAAATTTCTTGGAAAAATTGTTGGCGCGTCTCCTCTCCACGGTACAATTCTGAATAAATTTGACCGTCGCGTAAAAAGACGACACGACTACAATAACTTGAAGCGAGTGGATCGTGCGTTACCATCATAATCGTCACTTCGTTTTCACGATTGACACGTTCAAGCGTCTCCAACAGAGAAGAAGCTGATTTTGAATCGAGTGCTCCCGTCGGTTCATCCGCAAAAATCATCGATGGATTGTTAATGAGCGCTCGCGCTGCTGCTGTTCTTTGCTTTTGTCCTCCGGATAATTGATGAGGATATTTATCCGCAAGCTCGGTAATGCCGAGAATGTCCGCAATACTTATAAAACGTGATTCCGCTTCTTGTTTTGACACTTTGCTTAATGAAATAGGAAGTAAAATATTTTCTTTCGCTGTTAATGTATCTAATAAATTGTAATCTTGGAAAATAAATCCGAGTTGTTCACGTCGGAACGTCGAAAGTTCGCGGTCACGCATCGTCGCAATTTCTGTCCCTGCGATACGAATCGACCCTTCTGACGCACGGTCAATCGTTGCGAGAACGTTCAATAAAGTCGTTTTTCCCGCTCCGGACGGTCCCATAATCCCGACGAACTCTCCTTCACGTACTTTTAAGTCTATTCCTTTTAACACTTCTTGCATATTTTGACGTGTGCCATACACTTTACGTACATTTGTTGATTGCAATACGATTGTTTGAGTCATTTTTTGATCGTCCTTTCCGAAAAACTTATCATTACGTTCAGTATATCGACCTTTCTATCGAAAATCGTTCGATTCATCTAACAAAAAAGCTCACAACGTGACATTTTTGTCACGTTGTGAGCGAATCGTAATGATTAGGCTTAGAAAACGATAAAATCGCCGTCGTTCCGACATCAACTGTAGAATCAATATGGATTGTAATGTTAATTTTTTCACCGATCATGTGCGCAATGTATAAACCAATTCCTGTTGCGGCATTTTGTTTTCGTCCCGTCTGCCCAGTGAACCCTTTATCGAAAATACGTGGCAAATCTTGTGCTGCAATTCCTCTTCCTTCATCTTGAATCGAGATGTACGGAATGTTATCCTCGACACCTGATTCAATCGTAATGACGCTGCCTTCTGGGCTGTATTTCACCGCATTTGTCAATAGTTGACGGAAGACGAAGCGTGCCCATTTTTCATCTGTCAAAATCGATGGGTTGCTTCCGTCAATCTCCACTGCGATATTTTTTTCCAAACACCAGCTCGATAATGTTTTCACTTCTTGAATGATGAGCGATTCTGCGTCCACTTGTTGCACTAAATAATCACGGTCTAATGAAGATAAGCGCGACAAATGTAAATGCTCATCGATGAGTAAATGGATGCGTGTCCAGTCCGCCGCTACTTTTCGCATGGCTGGGTCGTGACGATTCGCATCGAGCGTCAACTTCATCGCAGTGAGTGGCGCCTTCACTTCATGCACCCAGGCATGGATAAATTCCGTTTGGTCCAAGTACGCTCGTTTCGTTTCTGACAATGTTTGTTGATATTGCTTCACGAGCGCTTCAACAAACTGATGTGTCAGTTGCTGTTCATATGTATCAGGCGAAGGCAGTTGAGCTAATACATCGATCGCTGGATCTTGAACGATTTCAATGAGCGCTTTATAATACGGCTTTTCCATTCGGTATCGCCAGACGAGAAAACCGATTCCGAATGCGACATATAACACATTCATATAAATGAGCGCATCCCGATGCAAAATGATCGCATTGTCGACGAAAAATAAGACGTTTAATAAACCTAATACGATCAATTGAAAGATAATCCACATTCGTTTGTCGTACACATATTTCCAAATCGTCATCATGTCCCATCACTTCGTTTCTGCCATATAGCCGAGCCCTTTTTTCGTGACGATGTAGGCATCCAACTCGACGTCCGCTAATTTTTGACGCAACCTGTTCACGTTGACCGTCAATGTATTGTCATTGACGAACCGTTCGTCATCCCACAATTTTCGAATTAAATCATCGCGTGATAAAATCGTATCTTTCGCTTCGACGAGCGCTGCTAAAATAAAAAATTCATTTTTCGTCAACTCAATTTCGATATCGTCCTTTTGCAACGTTCCTTTTTTCAGTTGCAAATAAGCACCGTTCCATTCCATCACATCGGAAGGTTCATCTCCGTAAGAATACGTTCGGCGGACGAGGGCTTGTATTTTTGCAACGAGCACGTCCATATTAAACGGCTTTTGAACGTAATCATCCGCCCCCATTTGCATCGCCATTACCATATCCATCGGATGATCTCGTGATGATAAAAAAATGATTGGCACTTTCGAAATAGCGCGAATTTCACGACACCAATGGAAACCATCGAATGCAGGCAATTGAATGTCGAGCAACACAATTTGAGGCTCCGCTTCATAAAAGTCATCCATCACATGATGGAAATCGGATGGACCGCTCACTTGAAATGCCCAACTTTCTAATCGCTCTTTTAAATTCATATAAATCGCTTCATCATCTTCCACGATAAAAATAGACATATCCATCATTCGTCTCTCCTTTTCCTTTAGTTTACTCGATTCAACCCAAAAAAGCTGTTCAGAGAATAATCCCTGAACAGCTTTCTATTTAACGAACAATTCAAATCCGACGAGGAAAATTCCTGTCGCGATGAGCGCAATATGTCCGATACAAAACTTCGGATACATTTTGCTTTCTAGTTCTTCAATCGAATCAGTCTTTTTCACTTTACAAGACGTACAAAACATTTTGCGTTTCATATTAGCCACGAATTGCCGCTTGAATTCCTTCTGGATCAAATCCGATAACCCAACGACCGTTAATTTCAGTTTGTGGAACACCCATTTGTCCTGTCGTTGCGACGAGACGTTGACCTGCTGCTGGATCCATTTGAACGTTCACTTCATCGTATGCGATCCCTTGCTCATCTAAATAGTTCGTTAACATCGTGCAGTATGGGCATGTTGATGTCGTATATACTGTTGCTTTCATGTAAAATCCGCTCCTTTATATCATTTTCTAACTTCATTTTATACCCCTATGCGTATAATTTCAATCGATTTGCTCATCTTTTTTATCTTTTCGCCTCAAAATAGTTGCATTTTTAATCGATATCACTTATTGTTGTACTAAGGAAACTTTGTTGTACTCAAGAAAGTTTCTAATAATGGAATTGGAGGTGACCTTCATTGTCAACATTTACATTGCCGGACTTACCGTATGCAGTAGATGCGCTAGACCCGTACATCGATGCACGGACTTTAGAGATTCACCACGGTAAGCACCACGCAACGTATGTCAACAATTTAAACGCTGCGATTGAAAATAACGAACAGCTGAAAAGCCAGTCGATTGAACAAATCTTATCTGACTTGCAAGCTGTGCCAGAAGATATTCGTACGGCCGTTCAAAATAATGGTGGTGGCCATTATTGCCATACGTTATTCTGGGAGTCGATGAGCCCGAATGGTGGGGGCGAACCGACAGCCGATATTAAAACTGCAATCGAACGTCGCTTCAATACGTTTGATCAGTTCCAAGACTTGCTTTCAAATGCGGCAATTAGTCGATTTGGAAGCGGATATGGTTGGCTCGTCTTAAACAAAGAAGGAGAACTCGAAGTGATGAGCACTGCGAATCAAGATACTCCTTTAAAAGATGAGAAGACTCCTCTTCTCGTCATCGATGTTTGGGAACATGCTTACTATTTAAAGTACCAAAATCG